>NZ_JBBMMC010000020.1:0-67227 GCF_037936805.1 Nocardioides epinepheli
ACACACCGAACACGCGGAAAGGCCCTCTACCCACCCCGCCACGCCGAGCTGTCACCAACCTCCCTACCCACAACAGCTGGCGCTCGCTTGCTCAACCTCCGGCGGAGGTTCTTCGTCGCCCCCGGGGTTTCGTCGGCGCTCGCTTGCTCACCCTCTGGCCGAGAGCAGCGCTCACCGAGCGCGGCGCGCCAGGTCCGCGATGGCGTCGCCGTAGGCCTGGCGGACGGCACGGCCGACCCAGTCGCCGCCTCGGTAGAGGTTGCCCTCGCCGAGCTCGGCGGCGAAGCCGGTGGCCTCGAGCTGGGTGAGGACCGGCTGGTCGCTCGCGACGATCTTGAGCGTGGAGCCCACCACGTGCAGGTCGGCGACGTAGCGCCGAAGTACCTCGACGACGGCTAGGTCCACGCTGCCGACGCCTCGTAGGCGCAGGACCACCACCGATCCGCGGGAGTCGCGGCCGACCTTCGGCAGCTGGGCCTCGAAGTTCGGGGCACTGGCGAAGAAGAGGCTGCCGTAGGGCTGGAGGACGACGACGTCGTGGGCCGGCAGCGTCGCCGGCGGATCTCCCTCGCGGATGCGTCGCACCGGCTCGAACCACAGGCGCCGGACGATCACGCGGTTCGACTGCTCGGCGACGAAGAGGATGATGCCGAGGCCGATGCCGACCAGGACGGCGAACTGGAGCGGGATGAGGACGGTCAGCACGAAGGTCACCGCCATCACCGCGGTGTGGAACGGCCCGGTCTTCGTGACCGACCGGATCCGAGCTGGATCGATGGAGAGGATGCCCACGACGAGCAGCAGACCGCCCAGTGCGGGGGTCGCGGTGTGGGCGACCAGGTCCGCGGCGAACACGACGGTGAGGGCCATCACGCCGCCCGCGACGAAGATCGCCACCCGGCTGCGAGCGCCGGCCTGTACCAGGATCATCGAGGCGGAGAGCGAGCCACCGACCGGCATACCGCGCAGCAGCGCCGACACGAGGTTCCCGACGCCCTGCCCGACGACGTCGCGGGAGGGGTCCGGCTGTCGGCTGCCGGGGTTCGGGAGCCCGGCGGAGACGCCGGCGCCCTGCACGGTGCAGACCAGGGCGAGCGACAGCGCGGGAAGGAGCAGGTCGAGTGTCGCCCGGGCGTCGGGCAGGACCGGCAGCGGGAGCGCGCTGGGCACGGCGACGAGGTCGCTCAGCGTCTCGACGTGCGGCTCGGCCACCTGGTTCAGCACCAGCGCGACGCCCGATCCGACGACGACCGCGACAACCAGGGCTGGGCCTGCGAACCTAGTCGAGTGCGTCAGCACGATGATGATCATCGTCAGGGCGCTGACGAAGACCGCCGGGGCGCTCCACTGTCCCATCCTGGCCAGGGTGTCGAACAGGCGTGTGAGCCGGGTGTCCCCCGACGCGTCGAACCCCGTCACGCTCGGGAGCTGGCCGATGACGATGTTGGCGCCGACGGCGGCCAGGAACCCGGTCATCACCGGCACCGGCGTGAACCGCACCAGACGTCCGACCTTCAGCAGCCCCGCGCCGACCAGGATGATGCCGGTCAGGACCCCGAGCGTCGCCATCGACCGCTCGGGATCGAGGCGGTGCACCGCTGGGGTGTCGGCCACGATGAGTGCCATGGCGCCGGTCGCCTGGACGGTGAGGAAGCCGCTGCTGGTGACCGCCGCGGCACCGACCATCCCGAACAGATATGCATACAGGCCCGCGAGTGGGCTCACCCCGGCCAGGAGACCCGCCGCGAGTCCGTCCGGGACGCTCTGGAGACCGAGGACGGTTCCCGCGACGACGTCCTTGCGCGCCGCATCGCGGCCGAGCATCCGCCGGATGCCCGGCCGCGTCATCGCATGTGCATGTAGAACGGTTCGAGTCCGCGGTCGAGGAGGCCCTGCACCTGCGCCCAGGTGTCCGGGTCGCCGGCCAGCACGACCGGGGTCCCGTCGCCGCGGGCCTGCTCGTGGGTGAGCCGGACGACGACGGTGACGTCGTCGTCGATACCGCCGGTGGTCTCGAGCACCCGGTTGCGGATCCGCACGGTCGTCTCCTCGCCGGTGTCGGCTGCAACGATGCCGGCCGCGAGCCGGACGTCCTTGGCGGCGTCGGCGTCGAGGAGGTAGCGCCACCCCGCGACGATCTGGGTCACGGTGCGCTCCAGGTCGAGCACGCTGCCGTAGGCGCGAAGGATGAGACCCGGGTCGATCCGGCCCTCGAGCTCGAGGGCGCCGGTGAGGTACCACGACCGGGCGATCGGGTTGATCTCCTGGTAGCCGCGGGCGCGTAGGGCGGCCGCCTTCACGAGTTTGGCGTCCTGGTTCTCCGGATCGGCGCGCAGCGCGATCTGGGCCAGCTCGGCGGCGAGTTGGTGCTCGCCGGCGGCATGGTCGGACTTCGCGGCATCCAGGACGCGGTCGACGCCGCCCATGAGCTCGGTCAGGCGGGCCTCCTTGATCCCGGGCGCGGAGGGGAACAGCTCGGTCGAGTCGCCCGAGAACCAGCTGACCCACCCGGTGAAGAACTCCGGCACCATCGTCGACGGCGTCCCGTACAGGGGCACGGTGTACGGCGGGTCGACGACCTCCTCGGGGAGGTCCTTGAGCGCGTGCTGTAGTTCCGTGGGCGTGTAGCCCTTGTTGATGAGCCGGACGGTCTGATCCCAGAGGTACTTGATCGCGTCGCGGTACCTCGTGACGCGCGCAGCGATGAGGTCGCGGCCCTGGATCGGCTCGATGTGCGAGCCGACCAGCCATTCCGGTCCGATGTCGAGCACGCGCTGCAGGGCCGCCAGGTAGTTGTCGGGCACCCGCGGCTTGGAGCCCCGGATGGTGTGGAGGTTCGCGAGGCCGGTGAAGAACTCATCGGCGATCGCGATGCAGTCGAAGGCAGGCAGGTGCAGGCCGAACTCGCTGATGGCCTCGCCGCCGGTGTAGAAGACCCGGATCTCGACTCCCTCGATCACCAGGGTCTGGTCCTCGCTCAGCACGTGGGTCGCGGGGAGGTAGCCGCTCGCCCCGCCGGTCGGCAGCAGCCCGATGCCGTGGTGGTGCTGATCCTCCGGCGCCAAGAAGGCGCCTCCGTAGTAGCCGAGCCCCATCGACTGGCGCGCCACGAGATCGCCGAACTCGTTCTCCTTCTCGGCGGAGAAGTTCTCCCACGCATAGATCGCGACCTGTCCGGCCGCGACCGCCGCGGGGTCCACGAAGGCCGAGGTGCCGTTGAAGTGGTCGGCGTGATGATGGGAGTAGAACACCGCCCGGACCGGCTTGGGAGAGATTGCGCGGATCTCCTCGGCGATCTTGGCTCCGGCGTCGAGGTTGCAGCCGGTGTCGTAGACGATCAGCCCGGACTCGCCCTCGATGATGATCGCGTTGCCGAGGAGGCCCAACGGGTGGTGGACCGTCCAGATCGGGTGCTCGCCGCACCGATAGGTCCCTTGGCGTTCGATCGTCAGCTCGCGGTGCTCGAGGAAGTAGTCGGGGAAGCTCCGCTCGACGTCGTAGGGGTTCGTCACGTCCGCTCCTGCTCCCATCGCTCGACCGCGACGAGTCGGCGCAGGGTGGCGCCGACCGCCCGGAACCGCGGGTGCGGCGCACGCTACGCCGAACCGGAATCCACCGGCAGGGCTCGGAGCCGAGACCACCCGATTCGGGTGGTAGCGGCCCAGACGCGAGCCCTCGCGCCCCGCGGCCTCACCTCTGCGCCGGGGCGCGCCTGAGCAGGTGACGATCGGCGGCAGCCGAGCCCGGCGTCGGGAACCAGCGCCAGATCACCGCCGACTGGCCGAAGGTCCAGGCGGAGTTCGCGACCCAGTAGACCAGCAGCGCCACCGGCACGAATCCCCCGGCGAGAAGCATGCCTCCGGCAGAGAGCATCGGCATCAGGCGCTGGGCTCGGAG
The DNA here is from genome assembly GCF_037936805.1 of Nocardioides epinepheli. Classification (NCBI taxonomy): domain Bacteria; kingdom Bacillati; phylum Actinomycetota; class Actinomycetes; order Propionibacteriales; family Nocardioidaceae; genus Nocardioides; species Nocardioides epinepheli. The sequence continues at coordinate 3,898 of NZ_JBBMMC010000020.1, forward strand.
CATGGCCTCGGGCAGGTCGGCGGTCACCATGTTCTGGGCGAGCAGGAACCGCTGGGTGAGGAACGAGAGCGCTGCCGCGGTGAGCGCGAGTCCGGCGACCACGGCCAGATGCTCGGCGCCCGCTCCCGCGTAGCCGTGGTCGGCCAGCCGGACGCCGGCGATGGTCGCGACGCCGAGCGAGGCGACCAGATCGGCTCCCATCGCGCCGACGGCGTGACCGCGGGCGACGTCGCGAAGCAGGTGGTAGAGGGCGATCCACACCGGCATCTGCAGCAGCATGGGCAGACAGCCCAGCCGTGACATGCCGTGCTCGGCGGCGATGGCTCGACGCTCCTCGGCATGGGCGCGCAGGCTGTCGGGATCCCGCTTGCCCTTGAAGCGCTCGCCGAGCTCCCGCAGGGCCGGCCGGGCGCGGGCGGCGGCGTGCGCCGAGCGCACACCGTGGATCACCAGGGGCAGCAACGCCGTGCGGACCACCACCACGACGGCAGCGATGGACAGCGCCCAGGTGGCGCCGGCGTCAGGGTCGGAGCCGAGCGAGGTGAGGCCCGCGTGGGCGCCGGCGACGACGGCGGCGAGGGCGTGGGACAAGGGGGCGAGAACGGACAACGGGACTCCTGAGGACGAGCTGACAACGGACGTCTGCTCACCCGTCACGACAGGTGAGGCTCAGCCTGGGCTCAGCCCGGGACCGGCGATCGCCGTCGGCAAGGCACGGACGCGACGCCGGTCTGGTCGCGCCGTCCGACGGCCGACACCGCCAGCGTGCTGCTGTCGTGGCGCAGCAGGCCGGACGCGGGGACCCGGGCTCAGGAGATGCCGGGCGCGCGTGGGCGCAGCGGATGGTGCACCGGGTCGGTGACCCGGCTGGTCAGGTGTGCCGGACGTCGCCCGGCCACCAGCGCCACCGCGCCCGCGCGATCGCGCGCCCCGTGGGCCCGGTCGGCCTCGCGGGCCAGCGCCGTGAGCGCCAGGGCGAGGACCGTGAGCGCGACGGCGGTCGACCCGTCCACCGTCGCCCCGATCGAGGGCACCACCAACGCCACGAGGGTCGCCACGCACAGCGCGACCAGCGCGCGCACTCGCACGAGCGCGGCGTCGTCGGCCCTGACGGTGTCGGCGTCGGTGGTCATCGCGTGCAGCCTACGCGGGCGGGCCGGGTCGCTGACCCCTTCGGGGGTTGAGACTGTCGGTGGCGCGAGGCACCGTGGAGACATGTCTCGGATCCACTGCTTCCTACCGCCTTATCTTCTCGACCACTTGGAGCGAACGCGCCCCGAGGCGGCGCAGCGGTGGCGCAGCACCCTGGCCGTCGATGGCCGGATGCGCGCGGCGCGACACGAGGCAGCCGCATCCAAGGCCGCGCCCGGCGCGCGGGACAGCGCCGCCGCCGGCCCGGACTGGGTGGTCCACACCGCCGCCAACGGCACCGCCTTGCCCGGCCAGCCGGTGCGCTCGGCCGGAGACCCGGAGTCCGGCGACGCTGCCGTCGACGAGGCGGCCACCGGCATCTCCGGTTCGCTCGCTCTGTTCGACGAGGTCTACGGACGAGACTCCTACGACGGCCGGGGAGCCACCGTCACGCTCACCGTGCACTACGACCGCGACTACGTGAACGCGTTCTGGGACGGCACCCAGCTGGTCTTCGGCGACGGCGACGGCGAGGTGTTCCAACGCTTCACCAGGCCGGTCGACGTCCTGGGTCACGAGTTCACCCACGCCGTCACCGAGCACACCGCCGCCCTGGCCTACCGGGGCCAGTCGGGTGCGCTGAACGAGTCGGTGAGCGACGTGTTCGCCTCCTGCCTCAAGCAGCGACTCCTGGGCCAGGACGCGCGACAGGGCGACTGGCTCATCGGCGCCGAGCTCTTCTACCCCGGGATCAACGCCCGCGGGCTGCGCGACATGGCCAATCCCGGCACCGCCTACGACGACCCCGCACTCGGCAAGGATCCGCAGCCGGCGGACATGGCGCACTACGTCGACACCACCGACGACAACGGCGGAGTCCACATCAACTCCGGAATCCCCAACCGCGCGTTCCACCTCGCCGCGACCGCACTCGGCGGCTCGTCGTGGGAGGGTGCCGGCCGGGTCTGGTACGCCGCGCTCACCGGCCCCGACCTGTCCCCCGACATCGACTTCGCGGGCTTCGCGGCAGCCACCGTCGCCGCTGCGGGACGCTTGGAGGGCGTCGATCCGGCGCTGGTCCAGCAGGCCTGGGACGACGTCGGGGTCGGCTCATCGGCTCCGGCCGACCCGTCCGGGCCGCCACCCGCGGGGCCCGGAGCCGGGGCGGCCCGCATCATCGTCCGTCGCAGTGGCGGGTTCGCCGGCCGTACGACCGTCGGGGAGGCCGAGCTCACCGGCGACGACCCCACCTCGGCCGAGCTACGCGACCTGGTGGGCCGCATCGACGTCCGTGGGCTGTGGACCAGCGCGCCCCAGGCCGACCGGTTCATCTACGAGTTCGACCTCGGCGATCGACAGGTCACCGTCCACGAGCAGGACCTCACCGACGACCTGCGGCGGGTCGCGCACCTGGTTCTCGACGATCGCCCCCCGGGGCATCACGACCGCTGACACCCCCACGGAGTCCTGTGGCACCGTGTGCGCATGGTGCCCACGCCCTCAGATGTGCCGAGCCCCGATGCGCCGAGCTCTGCGAACCACTACGACGTCGTCGTCGTCGGCACCGGCTCCGGCAACACGATCATCAACCGGCGCTTCGCCGACCAGCGGGTCGCGATCGTCGAGGACTGGGTCTACGGCGGCACCTGCCTCAACCGCGGGTGCATCCCCACCAAGATGTACGTCGTCACCGCAGACCGCGCCTACGACGCCGCGCACGGCACCCGCTTCGACCTCCGCACCTCCTTCGAGGGTGATGACTGGCCGGCCATCCGGGACCGGATCTTCACCCGCATCGACCGGATCAGCGCGGAGGGGCATGCCTACCGCGAGCACCAGCCGAACGTCGATGCGATCACCGGGACCGCCCGCTTCACCGGGCCGCGCGAGCTCCGGGTCGACCTGAACGCCGGTGGCAGCGTCGATCTCACCGCCGACCAGATCGTCATCGCCACCGGCAGTCGTCCGGTGGTCCCCGACGACATCGAGGGCCTCGACGACGTCGAGTTCCACACCAGCGACACGGTGCTGCGTCTGGCCGAGCGCCCCGCCCGCATCGGCGTGGTCGGTGGCGGCTTCATCGGATGCGAGCTGGCGCACGTCTTCGCGAGCCTCGGATCGGAGGTCACCCAGATCACCTCCGGCGCGACGCTCCTCTCGCGCCACGACGGGGACATCGCCCGCGTGCTCACCGACGAGCTGTCGCGGCGCTGGGACCTGCGGCTGGGGACCATGCTCAACCGGGTCGCGCAATCGCACCCGGGCACGCCGATCACCATGCATCTCGACGACGGCACCACCGCCGAGGTCGACGTGCTGCTGCTGGCCGTCGGGCGTCGTCCCAACGGCGACCGGCTCGGCCTCGACGCCGCCGGGGTGAAGACACACGACGACGGACGGGTCGTGGTCGACGAGTACCAGCGGACGACCGCCGAGGGCGTGTGGGCCCTGGGTGACGCCTCCAGCGCGGAGCCGCTCAAGCACGTCGCCAACCAGGACGCCCGGATCGTGCAGCACAACCTGCTGAACCCCGACGACCTGTGGGTCAGCGACCACCGGTTCGTCCCGAGCGCGGTGTTCACCCACCCGCAGGTCGCCTCCGTGGGGATCACCGAGGCCCAGGCGCGCGAGCAGGGCCTCGACGTCGCGGTGGTGCGGCACCTGTACGGCGACGTCGCCTACGGGTGGGCGCTGATCGAGGACCACCCGCCCGCACAGGACCATCAGGTCAAGCTGCTCGCGGACCGGGCCACCGGCCGGCTGGTCGGTGCCCACCTGATCGGCCCCCAGGCCTCGACGCTGATCCAGCCCCTGATCCAGGCGATGAGCTTCGACCAGCCGGTGCGCGGGCTGGCCCGCGGGCAGTACTGGATCCACCCGGCGCTCACCGAGGTGGTCGAGAACGCACTGCTGGCGCTGGAACGTGAGCTGGCCCAAAATCCGAACGCCCGTTAGGTTAGGGTGTCGACTCCCGGCCTTGGAGGTACGCCCCGGTGACCCACGATGATTCCGCGCAGTCCCAGCCGTCCACGCAGAACGACCTCAGCCCGGCCGAGCTCGCCGGCATCGCCGACGTGCTGCGTGATGCGGGGGTCGACCTCGCCGGCCCGCTCACCTCGCGTCTGATCGCCGGGGGCCGCTCGAACCTCACCTACCGACTCGACGACGGCGCCGCGGCCTGGGTGATGCGGACCCCGCCGCGTGCGGGACGCACGCCCTCCGCACACGACGTCGCGCGCGAGTACCGGGTCATCAAGGCCCTCGGACCGACCGACGTGCCCGTGGCACCGGCGGTCGCCGTCAGCGAGGACGACACGCTGCTCGGCGGGGACTTCGCCATCTGCGGCTTCGTCGAGGGCCGCGCCATCCAGGCCCAGGCCGAGCTGGACACCCTCACCGACGCCCAGCTCGAGAAGACGGTCGAGGCGCTGTCCGGCACGCTGGCGGCGTTGCACCGCGTCGACCACGTCGCGGTCGGGCTGGAGCGCTTCGGCCGCCCCGACGCCTATGCCGCACGACAGCACAAGCGGTGGACCGGCCAGTGGGACATCGTCGGCACCCACCTGGACCCCTCGGTCCACCAGCTGGCCGAGCGCCTGGCGACCCGGCTCGCCGACCACCTGCCCGAGCAGGCCTCGACCGGAATCGTCCACGGCGACTACCGCCTCGACAACACCCTCGTGCAGATCGACGGCGACGACGTCCGGGTGGCCGCGGTCGTCGACTGGGAGCTGTCGACCATCGGCGACCCGGTGGCCGACGTGGCCAGCATGTGCGTCTACCGGGACCCGGCCTTCGATCTGATCATGGGCTCGCCGTGCGCGTGGACCAGCCCGCGCCTGCCCGACGTCGAGGGCCTGGCCGCCGCCTACGAGCGGGCCGGCGGCGTCCCGCTGCGTGACTTCGACCAGCATCTCGCGCTGGGCTACTACAAGCTCGCGGTGATCTCGGCCGGCATCGACCACCGCTACCGGGCCGGGGCCGCGCACGGCGACGGCTTCGACACCGCCGGCCAGGCGGTGCCGCTGCTCCTGGAGGCCGGCCTGGCCAGGCTGCCGCGATGACCGTCCTCGACGTCGTCCGCGACGGCGTCGTGCTCACCCTCACGATGAACCGGCCGGCCCAGCGCAATGCGCTGGACCGGGAGCTCACCGACGCGCTCTCGGCGGCGTTCGACCTGCTCGACGACGACCCGGGCCTCCACGTCGGCATCCTCGCCGGCGCGGGCCCGGCGTTCAGCGCGGGCACCGACCTGCACGAGCCGGCCAGCCCGGCCACCGATCGCGGCGGGGAGTACGGCCTGATCCGGCGCCGCCGTCGCACCCCGCTCATCGCTGCGGTCGACGGGGCGGCCCTGGGTGGCGGCTTCGAGCTGGTGCTCGCCTGCGACCTCGTGGTCGCCGGGCGCGAGGCGAGGTTCGGGCTGCCCGAGGTCGCCCGGGGCCTGGTGCCCACGTGTGCCGCACTCTTCCGCGCCCCAGACCGGCTGCCGCCGAACCTGGCCGCCGAGCTGATGCTCACCGGCGACCCGATCGGCGCCGAACGCGCCTACCAAGCCGGGCTCGTCAACGTCCTCACCGAGTCGGGGGGCGCCCTGGCCGGTGCGCGCGAGCTCGCCGGCCGGATCACACGCAACTCCCCCGACGCCGTCGCCGCCTCGCTGCGCGCGATCCACGAGTCCCGTGGCCCTGCCGAGGCCGTCGGCTGGACCGCCACCGACCACGCCATCGCCCGGGTGACCCTCTCCCCCGACCGCGAGGAGGGCATCGCCGCCTTCTTCGACAAGCGCCCGCCGCGCTGGAGTCGCTGACCGGCGCACCCCCGAAGATCCAGCACGCGAGCCCACCGCCGGAGGTTGAGCAAGCGAGCGCCGACAAAACCCCGGCAACCCACCCCGCTCGCGTCCCCAGGACGCCCACGAGGTTTCGTCTGAGCGCGCTCGTTCCTCGCCCGCTCAGCTTGCTCAACCTCCGAGACCGGCCCACGCCGGAGGTTGAGCAAGCGAGCGCCCGCGAGCGCCGACGAAACCCCGGCAGCCCACCGCTCGCACTTCCGGGGGAGGGCCGGGGCTTGCTCAGCACGTCACGCGATCGACGTGGCCCGCACCATGCCGAGGGCCAGGTCGCGGTAGCGCACCGCCATCTCCTCCGGGGTCACCGGGCCCTCGGGTCGGTACCACGAGGCGATCGAGGAACCCATGTTGAGGATCGCGCGGGTGGCCTCGAGCGGATGGGGCGTGGCGAACGCCCCGGTCGCCACGCCGGACTCGATGACCTGCCGGAACAGCGACTCCTGCTGGTCGCGCAGCCCCACGACGACCTCGCGGCCGACGTCGTCGAGGCTGCGGATCTCCGAGGCGCCGATCAGCGCCTCGGCCTGCCGACCGGTGTGGAAGAGCACCCAGGCCTCCACGAGCGCACCGAGCCGCTCGGTGGGGCTCGGACCGGCGTGCGCGAGAGCGGTGCGGGTCTGGTCGAGGACGACGGTGAGGGTCTCGACCATGATCTGCTGGAGGATCTCCTGCTTGGAGGAGTAGTGGTGGTAGATGCTGGCCACGGTCACCTCCGCGGTCCGGGCGAGGTCGCGCATCGACGTGCCGTGGTAGCCGACGGCGGCGAAGTTCTCCACCGCGGCGGCGAGCAGCACCGCACGCCCGCCGCGCACCTGGGTCTCGCGTCCCACCGTCGTCCTCCTGCCCACTCGACACCTGTTGGGGAGGTCTCAGTCTGACAGCCGCGCCGCCCCGGCCGCCGGGGCGAGGAGCGCGATCACCTCGTCGGAGGCGTAGAACGGTGCGAGCTCGGCGCGCAGCCTGGCCTCCAGCTCACCCGACTCCAGAAGCTGCTGGATCAACCAGTGCAGGTGGCGCGAGCCGAGCGCGGCAACCTGCTCGGCGAGGGCATCCTCGCTCCAGGCCGATCTCCTCGGCCACCTCGGCAAGGGTGTACTCGCCGTACCGGTCGCGCACGGTCCGGCCGAGACGGTCGAGGAACTCGGCGGTCCCCTCGGCTGAGGCGACGTCGACCACGAGGTCGTGCAGGGCGTCGACGAGGTCGCTCACCTCGGCTGACGAGGACCGCTCGCGAAGGTCGACCCCGCGCAGCTCCCGCACCGCCATCCGGTCCCATGCCTCGAGCACGGCGGCCCGCGTCGAGGGGTCGCGCAGCATCTCGAGCAGGATCCGGTTGAGCGCCTGGACGGCGAGGCGTCCTCCCCGACCGGCCGCGTCGCCGAGCAGGCCCTCGAGCTGCCGGTCGGCGGCGCCCTTCACCCGCGAGGCGGCGCTGGACCCCACCGACATGCCGAACGACATCAAGGACCCCAGTCCCGGAACGCGGTCGGCGACCGCGCGGTTGGCGGCCACCACCTCCCCGACGATCCGCGAGGTGAACCGGGAGGCGAGGGTGCCGGCGATGACGCTGTCCTCGAGCCGCGCGAGGGCCCGCTCGAGCACCGGGGTGAGGCCGAGCGCCGCGTCGACGACTGCCTCCACCCGCTCCCGGTCCACCAGCTCACCGATCGGGTACGGCTCGTCGGGATCGTCGGCGACGACGTCGAGGACGACCTCGGCAAGGGCCGACAGCGCGTCTCGCAGCGGCCCGACGTGGTCACCGGCCAGCCCGGCCGCGGCCTCGGCGTCGAAGGGCTCGAGCAGGTCGCCGACCTGGATCTCCCACACCGCTGCGGAGGCGTGCTCGGCGAGGTGACGGCCGAGCGCCTCGGTCACCTCGACGTCGTCGAGCCGGGCGAGATGGTAGGCGACCTGGGCGTCGAGCAGTCGCTGCGCGAGCCCGGTCGCGGCGTCGTCCGCGCGATCACGCATGGGGGACCTCAGGAGCCGACGGGAGGCCCGACGAGCAGGGCGACGCCGGTCAGGACCGCGACGGCCGCCACGCCGGCAGCCACTCCGCGCACCGGGTGCCGCAGCAGCCAGGCGACCGGTCGGTCGAGCGAACGCTCCGGGCGACCGTGCAGCAGGCGCCACTCCCCGAAGGCGCCCTGACGCTCGGCGAGCAGGTCGAACACCACCGTGGCGAACGGCGGGATCGCCGCGAGCAGCCCCCACAGGACGCGGCGCAGCGACCAACGCTGGTCGATGCCGACGACCATCGTGGTGAGGCAGTAGGCGACGAACACGACGCCGTGGGCCATGCCGAACACCCGTACCCCGAGCTCGGTGGTGTCGGTGACGTACTTGAGGAACATGCCCAGCAGCAGCAGCGCCCAGGTGATCGCCTCGGCGACGGCGACGCCGCGGAACAGCCGCTTGGGGGTGAGCCGGTGCAGCAGCGGGTCGCTCATGCCAAGGCCGCGACCGCAAGGGAGGTGAAGAAGCCGAGACCGTCGGTGCCGGGCCCGGTGAGGTCCTCGACGGCGTGCTCGGGGTGCGGCATCAGGCCGACGACGTTGCCGCGGGGGTTGGTGATGCCCGCGATCGCGCGCAGCGATCCGTTGGGGTTGTCGCCGAGATAGCGGGCCACGACGAGCCCTTCGCCCTCGAGCCGGTCGAGGGTGTCGTCGTCGGCGACGAATCCGCCCTCGCCGTTCTTGAGGACGATCGTCACCTCCTGGCCCTCGGCGTAGTCGGTGGTCCAGGCGGTGGCGGTGTTCTCGATCCGCAGCCCCTGATCGCGGCAGACGAACCTCTGGTGGTCGTTGCGCACCAGGGCGCCGGGCAGCAGGTGCGACTCGCAGAGGATCTGGAAGCCGTTGCAGATCCCGAGCACCGGCATGCCCCGCTCCGCGGCCGCGATGACCTCGGTCATGACCGGCGCGAAGCGCGAGATCGCTCCGCAGCGCAGGTAGTCGCCGTAGGAGAAGCCGCCGGGGAGCACGATCGCCTCGACGCCGCGCAGGTCGTGGTCGCCGTGCCAGAGGGCGACCGCCTCGTGTCCGGCGATCCGCACCGCCCGCTGGGCGTCGGCGTCGTCGAGGGAACCCGGGAAGGTGACGACCCCGACCTTCATACGGGGTCCTCGACGCGCACGGTGAAGTTCTCGATGACCGGGTTGGCGAGCAGGCGCTCGGCCATGGCGTGCACCTCGGCGAGGACGGCGGCGGTGATCTCGCCGTCGATCAGCAGCTCGAAGCGCTTGCCTTGGCGGACCTCGGCGACGCCCTCGAACCCCAACCGGGGCAAGGCTCCGTGCACCGCCTTCCCCTGGGGGTCGAGGATCTCGGGCTTGGGCATCACGTCGACGACGACCTTGGGCACGACAGAATCGTAGTCGTCGGGCGGATCCGCTCGTGCGGCGCATCGGGGTGCAGACTGGGGGCATGAGCATGCCGACGCCCGGCCGTCCCGGATCCAACTCGCCATTGCGCCTGGAGTTCCCCCAGTCGCTGGCCGTCTACGACGACTACGCGCAGGCCCAGCGCACCGTCGACTACCTCTCCGATGAGCACTTCCCGGTCGAGAACTGCATGATCGTCGGCACCGACCTCAAGCGGATCGAGCGCATCACCGGCCGCCTCACCACCGGCCGAGTGGCCCTGGCCGGCGCGGCGTCCGGCGCCTGGTTCGGACTGTTCATCGGTGTGATCTTCTCCCTCTTCACCGACGAGAACGTGCTCGCGACGATCCTGTCCACCGTCCTGTTCGGGGCGCTGTTCTTCCTCATCTGGTCGCTGCTCGGCTACGCCATGACCCGCGGTCAACGCGACTTCCAGTCGGTGACGCAGGTCGTGGCGACCCGCTACGAGGTGCTGGTCGAGCACAAGGTCGCCGCGCAGGCGCGCGAACTGCTCGCCAAGCTCCCCGGCGCGCTGCCCGATCCGTTCGCCTGAGGCTCTCGCGCGCTCGCGGCGACGTAGGCTCCCGGCCATGATCCGGATACGCGCAGCCTCGATCCTCACCGTCCTCGCTCTGGTCGTCACCACGATCGGACTCCTCGCCGGCTCGGTCGGGAGCGCCAGCGCCGAGAAGGCCGAGCTCGGCCAGCAGTACGACCCCGGCACGCCGGCCCACCTCGACATCCGTCGTATCGCCGTCGACAACCGCCAAGCAGTCGTCAAGGTGTCGGTGAAGCTCGCCAAGTTCGCGCCACGTCGCACCTCTGCCTACGCCGTCCTGCAGAACGAGCGGCACCGGCGCGGTCCGTACTACGTGGTCGGTTGGAGCCAGCTCACCGACGACTCGATCCCGAAGGGGAAGGTGCTGATCAAGATCAACCGTCGCGGCTCGGCCACGCCGGTGCGCTGCGCCGGCCTGAAGATCACGATCAACAAGAAGCGCGGCCTGATCCAGGCTTCGGTCCCGCAGCGTTGCCTCGGCTCCACCGCCGGCACGCTCCTGGTCTCCGCCTTGTCCGAGCGACCCGACGGCCACGACGTCGACGAGCTCGGGACGCTGCGGGTACGCCGCGGCTGAACGCATCTCGCGGTGAGTCGGCGCGTATGCGCGCCGACTCACGCGTGCGTGAGGATGAGTGCCGCGCCCGTGCGTACTGACGCCACGCGCGTTCGACCGGCGCCCTAGACCCGCGACGTAGGCTCCCGCGCATGACTCGGACCCACATCGGCATGCGCTCCCTACTCACTGCCCTCGCGCTGGTGATCACCGGCGCCCTGGTCGCGCTCACCGCTCCGGTGGCGCCGGCCCAGGCCGACAGCGCCTCGCTCGGCTTCGCCGTCGACAAGCGCTTCCCCTCGCACCTCGACCTACGCGTCCTCAAGATCGACAACCGCGAGGAGCGGCTGGACTTCGTCGTCGCCCTGACCGAGTTCGCGCCGCGCCGGACCACCGCCCTCGTCGTCTTCAAGCGCTTCGGCCGCCCGAAGAGCCCGGAGTTCCGGGTCGGGTGGAGCCGCGTGGAGGGCAAGCGCCAGGGCAAGGTCCTGCTCCGTGTCACCGACGAGGGCACCGAGCGCGTGCGCTGCCCCGGCCTGAGGTTCCAGATCCAGAAGGCAGACGCGCGGATCCGGATGTCGATCCCGCAGACCTGCCTGGGCTCGAGCGCCGGGACGATCAAGGCTCACGTCGTCTCGCAGCGCCGCACCGGCGAGGAGGCCGACTGGCTCGGCGCCCTGGTCGTCACCCGCGGCTGACCGCGGCTCACCTCTGGGTGAGGAGGGCCGTGCCGCCGAGCACGCAGGCGACGACGACGAGCGCGGCACCCCACCCCAGCGAGGCGGCCGACACGCTGGCCAGCAGCACGGCGAGCGCCAGCCCGCCGATGCAGCTGACCAGCCACAGCGCGACGCGGGCGATCGTGGCGCCGCGACCGCGCAGCGGGGCGATCGCGAGGAGCGCGACCGCGAGGAGCGGCAGGACGACGACGGCCAGGCTGGCCGCGGGCGGTATGTCGAGGACGCCGGTGCGGGTCAGCTCGGCGGCGTCCATCGGCGTCGTGGACGACGCGAGTCCGTGCCGGGACCACGGCACCCGCATCGCGGCGACCCAGGCCAGCGCGGCACCGGCCCACAGCGCCATCGCGGTCAGCTCGCGGGCACGCCGCGCGGCAGGGTCGCTCACCGCGTCCCCAGCAGGTCGTCGCCGCTCGCCTCGAGGCTGACGTACCACCGACCCTGTCTCCGCACGGTCGCGAAGTACGGCACCTCCACCGGCGCCCCGTCGGCGGTCCAGCCCTCGACCAGAGGCATCGAGTACGTCGCCGGCTCCATCCCGGCGGCGTCGTCGAGGCGGTCGGGCAGCCGGCTCGGCTCGAGCACGACCTCGTACCTGCCACCCTGGAGATAGACCCGGACCGGCCCGGAGCCGATGGAGTCGGCCTCCAGCTCCAGGTCGACCAGGTCGAGCTCGACCGCGGCAAGCACCGACAGCGACCCGAGGCCGACCTGGTCACCGCGTCGGGTCTCGGCGGCCCGCAGGACGGCGGTGACCTGATCGGGCACCTCGTCGCCGATGCGCAGCAGCCGGGTGCTGAGCCGGTCGTAGGCCCGCTCGAGGCGCGCGGGATCCGCGGTCTCGTCGGGATCCAGCGCAGCCAGCACCGCGACGGCGTCGAGGTCGGCGATCCCGTGGAGCAGTTGGGCCACCGCGGCCTCCGGCGAGTCGGCGCCGGTCTGCCGGGGGCGGACCAGCGGGAGCAGGAGGGTCGCTGCGAGGACGGCGGCCAGGACCCAGCAGCCGATCTTGGCCGCGGTCCGGTGGGGCCCTTCCCAGCGCGGGCCGCTCGCGTCCCGCACCCGGCCACGCGATCGACCCGAGCGACCCGAGGGCACACTGGCCGGCACGGCGTAGTCGACCTCCGGTCCGTGGTGCTCGGTCATGGAGTGACCCTACGAGCCCGGTCCAGCCGGCGGCCCGTCGTCGGCGCGGGTCTGGGAGGCCGCGCATGTTACTGACCGTTGTCACCTCTGACCTGCTCTTGTAAGCGCAGGCCAGAGGTCACAACGGTCAGTAACAAGCCGCGGCGACAGGGGCCCCAGAGCGAGGCGACCTACCGGCGTGGGCGCAGCAGCACGATCCCGAGCGCGACGCCGAGTCCGGCGACGATCGGGCCGATCGTCGCCCAGATCTCGTCGTTGGTGAAACCGCCGTCGACCCAGCCGAGACCCTGGAAGGTCCACAGCGCGCCGACGGCGGTGAGGACTCCGGCGAGCAGCAGCCCGAAACCGCGCGCGACCATCGTCCTAGCTCAGCTCGCGCTTGAGGATCTTCCCGGTGGCCGTCATCGGCAGGGCGTCGACGAACTCGACCACACGGGGGTACTTGTAGGCCGCCATCTGCTCCTTGGCCCACTCGATCAGCTCGTCCTCGGTGACGGTGGCGCCCTTCTCGCGAATGACGACGGCCTTGATCTCCTCGCCGTGGCTCTCGTTCGGGACGCCGATCACGGCGACCAGGGAGACGCCCGGGTGGGTGAGGAGCACCTCCTCGATCTCGCGGGGGTACACGTTGAAGCCGCCGCGCAGGATCATGTCCTTGGAGCGGTCGACGATGTAGAACCAGCCGTCCTCGTCCACGCGGCCGAGGTCGCCGGAGCGGAACCAGCCGTCCTGGATGGCCTGATCGGTCGCGTCGGGCCGCGCGTAGTAGCCCTTCATGATGTTGTGGCCCTTGATCGCGATCTCGCCCACGCCGCCGTCCTCGACGTCGCTCCAGCCGTCGGGGTCGATCAGCTTCATCTCGACGCCGGGGATCGGCGTCCCGATCGAGCCGACGCGCACGGGCTGGCCGAGCCGCGAGAAGCTCGCGACCGGGCTGGTCTCCGACAGGCCGTAGCCCTCCAAGATGGTGACGCCGAACCGGCGCTCGAACTCCTTGTGCACCTCCACCGGCAGCGCGGCGCCGCCGGAGGCCGCCACGCGCAGGTTGGCGGCGAGCTCGGCGACGTCGACGCCGTCCTCGAGCGCGCCGAGCAGCCCCCAGTACATCGTCGGGACGCCGGCGAAGAAGCTCACCTTGTGCTGCAGCATCAGGGCGAGCGCCGCCTGCGCCTCGAAGCGCGGCAGCATCACCACGGTGCCCCCGAACGCGAACGCGCCGTTCTGGATGACCGACTGGCCGAAGGAGTGGAAGAGCGGCAGGACGCACAGGTAGGTGTCGGGGCGGTCCGCGTCGGCCCCGAACAGGTCGGCGCCGGCGAAGGCGTTGTCGCGCATGTTGCGGTGCCGCAGTTCGGCGCCCTTGGGCTGGCCGGTCGTGCCGGAGGTGTAGAGGATGACCGCGGTGTCGTCCTCGTCGGTGGCCACCGTCTCGAAGGCGATCGGCTGCCCCGACATCGCCTGCCCGAGCGTCTGGGCGCCCTCGATCGGGCTCGCGGCGGCCGGGTCGGCGGTGATGAGCAGGAACGTCTCGCAGTTGCCGCCCTCGGCGCGGGCCTGCTCGAACCCCGCGAAGCCCTCCTTGCCGATCGGCAGGTCGGCGGTGCCCTCGAAGCACAGGTAGGCCTTGGCGTCGGAGTCGGCGAGGTGGTAGGCCACCTCGCGGCCCTTGAGCAGCACGTTGAGCGGGACGACGGCCGCCCCGGCCTTGAGGATCCCGAAGTAGGCGATGGTGAAGTAGGGCAGGTTCGGGCAGCTGAGGGCGACCTTGTCGCCGTGGCTGATGCCGCGCTCGGCGAGCAAGTTCGCGACCTGGTTGGCCGCGGCGTTGACCTGCGCATAGGTCAACGCGGTGTCACCTAGGACGATGGCGATGCGCTCGGGGTAGGAAGCGGCACTGTCTTCGAGGAGGCTGGCGAGGTTGTAGTCCGTCACGCGCCACAAGGTACCGGGCGCTCGCTGTCGACGTCGGCGCGTCCGCGCAGCGATGTTCAGGAGCCGGCGGCGAGGATCCGGGCGGCGCGGCGCAGGTCGGCGCGGACGGCGGCGGGGGCGAGCCGTCCGGCGATCGCCGCGGCCGGGCGGAGGAGGCCGGACCCACGCAGGCTCATGGTGGGCGTGACGGCGCAGCCGCTCGCCGTCGGCGCGAAGTCGAGGGTGAGGTCGGCCTCGATGCCGCGCCAGGTGCCGTGCTCGGACCAGCGGCGGGGCCGGTCGGCCTCGGTCAGCTCCATGCGGGGCGCGAGTCCCGGCCAGGTGAGGTCGGTCCAGGTCTGCCCGACGACGTCGTCGGGGCCGACGACATCCGCCACCGCGCGCAGGCTCTGCTGCCAGGCCGGACGGTTGACGGGGTCGACGAGGTAGTCGTAGGCGACCTCGGGAGCGACCGCGAACCCGACTGCGCGCGTCACCAGCGCTGGCCGGTGAGCAGCTCGTAGGCGTCGATGTAGCGCGCCCGGGTGCGCTCGACGACCTCCGGCGGCAACGCCGGCGGAGCCTCGCCGGAGGCTCGGTCCCATCCCGACTCCGGGGAGAGGGCCCAGTTGCGGACGATCTGCTTGTCATAGGAGGGCTGGGCGCGCCCGGGCTGCCACTGGTCGGCCGGCCAGAAGCGCGAGGAGTCGGGGGTGAGGACCTCGTCGCCCAGCACGATGCGGCCGCCGTCGCCGGAGCGGCCGAACTCGAGCTTGGTGTCGGCCAGGATGATCCCCCGTTCCCGCGCGATCTCCTCGGCGCGCGCGTAGACGGCGAGGGTCAGGTCGCGCAGGGACGCGGCGTCGGACGCGCCGATGGTCCTCTCGACGGCGGCGTAGGACACGTTCTCGTCGTGCTCCCCCAGCTCGGCCTTGGTGGCCGGGGTGAAGATCGGCTCGGGCAGGCGGCTGCCGTCGACCAGCCCCGGCGGCAACGCGATCCCGCACACCTCGCCGGTGGCGTCGTAGTCGAGCAGGCCGGATCCGGTGAGGTAGCCGCGTGCCACGCACTCCACCGGGAACATGTCGAGGCGCTCGCACACCACCGCGCGCCCCTTCACGGCGTCGGGGACGTCGTCGGCGGAGATCACGTGGCTCGGCACGAGGTCGCGCAGCTGCTCGAACCACCACAGCGACATCCGGGTGAGGATCTCGCCCTTGTCGGGGATCTCGGTGTCGAGCACGAAGTCGAAGATCGAGATCCGGTCGCTGGCGACCATGAGCAGCCGCCCGTCGTGGGGTCCGCCGGCGAGCTCGTAGAGGTCACGCACCTTGCCGGAGTGCAGATGCCGCGCGCCCTCGATGACCGGTGCTTCGGGGATGTTGAGCACGGCTCGGAGTCTACGCGGGCGCCGGCCTCGATCCTCGATCGGCGAGACGCAGATACTCGCGTAACTTACATGGCTTAGGCTGAATACATGTCACGCACGTCCCGCCCGGACTTCCTGATCATCGGCGCGCCCAAGGCGGGCACCACCGCGCTGCACGCGGCCCTGGCCCAGCACCCGGACGTGTTCGTGACCGACCCGAAGGAACCCAAGTACTGGCTGTGCGACGACGCTCCGCCGCCGCATTGGAGCGGGCCGGGCGACCGGCACTCCCAACAGGAGTGGATCTGGCGGTCCGACGACTACGCCGCCCTCTTCGACGGGGCCTCCGATCACCAGGTGCGCGGCGAGAGCACTCCGTTCTACCTCTGGAGCCGCGGTGCCCACCGACGCATCGCCGAGGCGCTGCCGCGGGTACGGCTGATCGCGGTCGTCCGCGATCCGGTCGACCGCGCCTACAGCAACTGGATGCACCTGTGGTCCGACGGCCTGGAGACCGAGTCGGACTTCGTCACCGCCTTCTCCCGCCAGCAGCAGCGGATCGAGGCCGGCTACGCGCCGTTCTGGCGCTATCGCGACCTCGGCCTGTACGGCGAGCAGCTGGCGCACCTGTATCGCTACCTCGACCCACGACAGGTGCTCGTGATGCGCTACCGCGATCTCGTCGACGACCCCGCCGCGGCGGTCGACCGCGCCTGCCGCCACCTCGGGATCCGCGAGGGCCTGGTCGCCTCGATCCCCCGCGACAACGCTCGCGCCTTCGCGCAGCCCGGCTGGCGCACCCGCACCTTCGGCCCGGTCGTGCGCGCCGGCGCGGCCGCCGGGCAGTTCGTGGAGCCGCGGGTGTGGCGCCGGGTGAGCGCGCCGCTGGTCGCCCGGCTCAGCGACGGCGCCGCCCGGCGTCCCCGCCTCGACCCCGACGTCCGCGCCGACCTGATCACCCTCTTCGCCGACGACGTCCGACTGCTCTCCCAGCTCACCGGAGAGGACTTCTCCGACTGGCTCTCGCCGGTCTCCCGCGGCTCCTACGACGAGCGGGCCGCGGCGGCCACCGCGTGAGTCAGCGCACGACCGTCACCAGATCGTGCGCCCCGTCGGGCCGGGCGGCCTCGACGTAGAAGCGCACGCGGCCGTCGGCGAGCGGGACCGCGCTGGCATAGCGCCAGGCACCGTCGGAGTGCGGCGAGGCGATCGGCTCGACCGTCTCCTCGGGCACCAGCCGCTCGCCGTCCCACACCGCGACGCCGGTGGTCTCGTGCCAGTTCGACGCCGCGTCGGGACGACCGTCGTAGAGCACCCGTCGCGGTGCGCCGTCGACAGGCGGGAGCACCGCGGACACGCGGGCCCCACGCGCGTCCCAGGCGCCCGCTCGACCGGCGAGCACCTCGCCCTGGTCGACCCAGTCGAGGCCGTCGTGGCTGGTCAGGCGGCGCGTGGTCATCCGGTCCTCGTGGCCGGCCTCGGTGAGCGGGTGACAGCACAGCCACATCTCCCAGCCGTCGGGCGAGACGGAGATGACGGGGTCCTTGACGGCGACGGCGTCATTGCCGGGCAGCACGATCCGGCGCTCGCCGTGAGGCAGGCCGGCCGGGGTGGCCGCGGTGAGGCTGTCGACCCACCAGTGCTTGGAGTCGTAGGTGGCGCACGAGAGGTACAGCCGCCAGCCGACGCCGGGCACCGGCACGAGCACCGGGCGCTCGAACGATTCGCAGTCGAAGGCCTCGCGGTACACCTCGGCGACCTGCTCGAAGGTCACGCCGTCCTCGGAGCGCGCGACGACGACGCTGACGCCGCGCCCCTCGGCGAGTGGACGGCGGACCCGCCAGGTGAGCCAGAAGACGCCGTCGACCAGCACCGCGCTGGCCGCTCCGGCCCAGTTTCCCGGGCCGGAGCCGGGCGCGGGGACGACGACGACGGCGTCGTCCGAGGTCGGCAGGGCGGGAGTCTCGAGGGTCACCATGCCGACAGGATAGTCGACTTAATCAGTCAACTATGCAGGGGTCAGCAACCGCAGGAGTAGTAGGTGACGTCCCAGTGGTTGCCCTCGTCGGCGTACACGTTGCCGGACGCGGCGCGGTACATCGCGGCGCCGTCGCCACGGACCCCGATGTAGGCGTAGGTGTTGTGCACCCAGTTGGTCAGGCACGAGGTCCGCGAGAAGTCGAGCTTGTAGCCGTTGGCGTGGCTGTAGGTGCCGCCGGCGTGGCCGACCTCGGTGCCGCCGGTGATCGTCAGGCCGCAACCGCTGGCGCGCTTGAGGGTGATCGCGCCGTCGATGGTGGCCTGCCGGATCCCGGAGTAGGCGGTGCAGGTCGGGTTGCTCTGGGTGGTGCAGCCGCCGGAGGAGTGGGCGTAGATCCCGGCGGCCTGGAGCTGGCGCTGCGCGTCGGCCTGGGTAACCGCGGCGGCTGGGCCGGCGACGGCGAGCACGCCGAGGAGTCCGATCGCGGTCGCCGCGAGCAGGGCGCCCAGCCGACGGCGGGGCGAGCGGGTCTTCTGGGCAGAGCCGGTCTTTCCAACGAGGTCGGTCATACCGGCCACGCTGGCACCCTGGGGCCGCCGGCGGCATCGGGGAAGACCCTCGCGCCGCAGCGATCCGGCGCCCTGGCAGGCTGTGGGCATGCCGGAGTCAGCAGAAGAGGTCTATGCCCGGGTGGTCGCCGCGGTCGGGGTCGACGGACACCTGCCGATGCCGCCGGTCGGTGACTGGGACATCTTCCCGTGGACCGTCGTCGACGGCCAGATCGTCCCGCGCAACCTCCCCGCACCCTCCGACGAGCCCTCCCGATGGGGCGAGGCCGACGACAAGCCGTGCGGCGTGTGCACCGACGGGTTCGACCCCGCCCGCATGGTCTGGGAGGACGAGGGCTGGGTGCTGCTGCACGGCGGCTCGCCGTCCGGCCTGCCCCTCGTGCTCACTCTGATGCCACGCGAGCACCTCGACCTCGGCATGTTCGACGACGACCAGGCCTCCGCGCTCGGCCGGATCACCAACCGCCTGGTGCGGATCATGGAGAACCTGCCGGAGATCGGGCGGGTGCACGTCAACCGCTGGGGCGACGGCGGCTCACACTTCCACCAGTCCTTCTGGGCCCGCACCGCCCGGCTCACCCACGTGCTCGGCTCGCCGGCCATGGAGTGGGACGACATCCTGCCGCCCGTGCCCGAGGACGTCTGGCGCGCCGACCTCGCCGCCGTCGCGACCCGCCTGGCCAACTGGGGCGGCCAAGCGCGCGCCTGAACCGCGCACCGGCCCACGCCGGAGGCTGAGCAAGCGAGCGCCACCCCGCGCCGGAGGTTGAGCAAGCGAGCGCCAGCGAGCGCCGACGAAACCCCGGCAACCGGCGCTGCCAACGTCCAACGTTCCCGAGGTCGGTTGCGAGGTTTCGTCAGCGCTGCCGGGCTCGTCCCTCGCCCACCAGCTTGCTCAACCTCCGAAGACTCCCCCACCGCCCGGTCCGCCGGAGGTTGAGCAAGCGAGCGCCAGCGAGCGCCGACGAAACCCCGGCAACCGGCGCTGCCAACGTTCCCGAGGTCGGTTGCGAGGTTTCGTCAGCGCTGTCGGGCTCGTTCCTCGCCCTCCAGCTTGCTCAACCTCCGAGAGTCGTGAATCCGGCGGCGCCGGTGGGGGCCGAGTCCTCGACGTCGACCCGCTCGACCCGCGCCCCCGGCGGTCCGTGGCCACACCAGGAGATCAGCTCCGCGACGGCGTCCGGCTCGCCCTCGAGGTGGGCGGCGACCGATCCGTCGGGCTCGTTGCGCACCCATCCGCGCACTCCCAGCCGGTCGGCCTCGCGAGTCGTGGAGGCGCGGTAGAAGACACCCTGCACTCGTCCCTGGATCCTCAGGTCGACCGATCGCATGGTGCTCAGCCCAGCGTGAACTGCGGTCTGACGCGATCGGGCGTCCATACTCTGGCCCGCACGGCGGCGAGCGTGCTGGCCAACAGGCCGGCCACCAGCCAGATCGCGAGCACCCCGACGTCCTGCCACAGCCGATCCGAGGAGCCTCCGTACATCAGCTGGCGGAGCCCGTCGACGGCGTACGACATCGGCATCACGTGGTGCACCGGGAACAGCGCCTCGGGGATGGTCTGCCAGGGGAACGTGCCGCCGGCGGTCACCAGCTGCAGCACCATCACCACCAGGGCCACGAACTGGCCGGCCGAGCCGAGCCACGCGCACAGGGCGTGGATCAGGGCGACGAAGCAGGACACGACCAGGAGCAGGAAGGCCCACGTGGCCAGGAAGTCGCCGGGCGCGATGCCGACCGCGAACGAGACCACGGCAAGCATGAGGGTCACCTGGACCATGCCGAGCAGCGCCGGCGGGAGCCAGCCGCCCAGCGCGATCCGCCAGGGGCGCTGGTTCGCCGCCAGCGCACGGTTCGACAGCGGCCGCACCAGCAGGAACAGCACGTAGCCGCCGATCCAGGTGGCCAGGGAGATGAAGAACGGCGCGAGCCCGGCACCGTAGGAGTCCGCCGAAGCCGACGAGGTGTCCTTGACGTCGACCGGGTCGGCGATCGTCTTGGCGATGTGCTGCTGGGTCTCCTTGGTGTTGTCGGGCAGCTGGTCGGCGCCGTCGGCCAGGCTGCTGCGCAGCTTCTCGGCGCCGTCGCGCAGGTCGCCGAGCCCGTCGCGCAGCGTGGCCGCGCCCTTCTTGAGGCGTCCCGCGCCGTCGGTCAGCTCACCGGCGCCGTCCTGGAGGTCGGAGGCGCCCGACTCGAGCCGGCTCGCGCCGTCGCGCAGGCGTCCGGCGCCGTCGCGCGCGTCCTGGACGCCGTTGTTCAGGGCGACCATGCCGTCAGCCAGGCGCCGGTTGCCGTCGGCGACGGCCTCGGCACCGTCGGCCAGCTGGTCGAGGCGTCCGCCGAGCGTGGTCGCGCGGTCGTCGGCGCGGTCGATCCGATTGCCGATGCGGTCGTAGATCGCCAGGATCCGGCGCTGCTGCGCCGGGGAGAGGCCTTGGTCGTTCATCGCCGCGACGAGGTTCCGGCGCTCCTGGCCGTAGGCGGTGTCGATGGCGTGGACGGCGCTGACCGCCTCGTCCCCGATGTCGGCCAGCTTGCGGTCGCCCTGCGCGACCTTGCGGGCGCCCTCGGCGAGCTTGCGGGTCTGGCCGGGCAGGTCGGCGGTGTTGTCGGCCAGCTTGCCGAGTCCCTGGGCGAGCGTGGTGGCACCGTCGGCGAGCTCGCCGGCGCCGTCGTGGAGGCGCCCGGCGCCGTCCTCGAGCTGGCCGGCGCCGTCGACGAGCTGGCCGGCACCGTCGACCAGCCGGGCCGCGCCGTCGTGAGCCTTGCGCGCCCCCTTCCGCAGCTGGGCCGCGCCGTCGGCGCCTTCGATGAGTCCGTGGCGGACGTCGGAGATCCCGAGCAGGAAGGTCTCGGTCGCCTGCTGGGAGACGCGCTCGGAGATCGCCTCGCGGACCTTGCCGACCACGGTGTTGGCGATGGTGGTGGACAGGTAGGAGTTCGCGTCGTTGGTGACCATCCGCAGCCGCGCCTGCTCGGGATCGGCGCCGCCGTTGGAGCTGAGGGCCTTGGAGAAGTCGCGCGGGATCACCAGGGCGAAGTCGTAGGTGCCGTCCTCGACGCCGCGCTCGGCCTCGGCGCGGTCCACCTCGTGCCAGCCGAAGTCGCCAGAGTCGAGCAGCTCGTCGGCGACCTCGCGCCCGGCGTCGAGCGGCTTCCCGTCGTCCTGCTCGGCCCCGGCGTCCTCGACGACGATCGCGGCCGGCACCCGGTCGAGGGCGCCGTAGGGGTCGTGGTTGGCGTACAGGTACAGGCCGGCGTAGATCGTCGGCACCGCGACCAGCGCGAGCACCACGATCCGGGCGAAGGGCGACGCGGTGATCCGGCGCAGCTCGGTCCAGCCGAGATGGAACGCTCTCATGACCGGCTCCTCGTCTGGTCGGCTCGATGTGCTGGATGCGGCCCGCCGGGGTCCGCGGCGTGTTCGGGCTCGCTCGCCTCGGCGTCGGGGCCGACCTCGCGCCGGGCCCCGCCGATGATGCAGGTCGCCTCGGCCTCGGTGGCGACGGCGCCGCTCACGGTGACCAGGACGCCGCGCCGGTGCTCGTCGTCCGAGGTCCCGGTGAGCGCGGTCGCCACGGGCATCCACTGCGACGTCGCCAGGCCGTGCCGCTCGGGGCGGACCAGGACCAGGTGGCGTACGCCGGGCCGGCTGATCGCCATCTCCCCCAGGGTTCGGATCGCCACCAGCGGCTCGACCAGCCCCCATGCCAGGTGCCGCTGGTCGGCCAGGCCGCGCTCCTCGAACCAGTCCCGCACCGCCCGGAAGCCGTAGTCGCGACCGGCCATGGCCAGCTCCTCCGACACGATGGTGGCGAAGGGGACGTGCGGGTCGGGCGCCGAGACGTTCGGGACGTCGACCAACGCGACCGCGGCCCGCAGGAGGCCGGGATCGGCGTCACCACCTAGGCGCACCGAGCCGGACTCGAGGCGCAGCCGGCCGGCGAGGGCCAGCGCCAGCGCCTCCTGGGCGGCGTCGGAGTCGCCGATGGCGATCCCGACCTCGCCCGGCTCGAGGGTGAGGCTGGTCGGCGGCAGCAGCGGTCGATGGTCCTGCAGGACCTCGAGATCGGTGGCGACGAGCACGTCGGTGACCCCGGTATCACTCATGGTACGTGAGCGTACCACTGCCTGGTACGCTGGCGTACCATGGCCGACGTGAGCACCGCCACCCGCACTGCGACCCGCGAACGACTCCTCGCGGGTCTCGCGGAGTGCCTCGCGACCCGGTCGCTGCAAGCCACGACCGTCTCCGACGTCGTCCGCGCGGCCGGCACGTCCAAGCGGAGCTTCTACGCGCACTTCGCCGACCGCGACGACTGCTTCCTCGCCCTGTACGACGAGGCGACCGAGCAGATCTCGATCGCGGTGAGCCGATCCGTCGAGAGCGGCTCGGACGATCAGGTCGACACGGCCGACACCCGGATCGAACGCGGCGTCGCCACGTTCTTGGAGCTGCTCTCGGAGAATGCACCCCTCACCCGAGCGCACCTGATCGACATCTACTCCTTCGGGGAACGCGGGTTGCTCGCCCGGCGCACCATGATCACCGAGCTCTCCCATGCCCTGACCGGGCTGCTGGCGGAGTCGCGAGCCGGTGGCGCCACCGACTGGGCGCCGGACTCGTGGGAGCTGGCCGCCCTCATGGGCGCCATCCACGAGGTACTGCTGGCCGCCGTCGAGGCGGGCGAGACCGACCTGACCGGCTACCACGCCCAGATCACCGACCTGGTCCATCGATTCGCCCGGTCCGCCGGCTGACCGGGGCGAAAACCACCCGGCTGAGCCATCCCCACCTCTCCGCGATCGATCGATCCTGGCCTGATGAGCTTCCTGGACGATCCACCGGTCACGCCGGCCGTGCAGTCCATGTACGACGCCGACACCACCGACGACGGCTACGTGATGAACCTGACCCGCGTGTGGGCGCAACGACCCGCCGCCGACGACGCCTTCCGCACCCTGGCCGGACTCCTCGGCGAGCCACTGACCCTGCGCGAGCGCGCCGTGCTGGTCAGCGCGACCGCGGCAACCCTCGGCGACGCCTACTGCGCGCTCGCCTGGGGCACGCGCCTGGCGGCGGCGACCTCGCCCGAGATCGCCGCCGGCGTCCTACTCGGCGACGACGAGGGACTGAGCGCATCCGAGGCCGCCCTCGCCTCCTGGGCTCGCGCGGTCACCCGCGACCCGAGTGCCACGACCGCGGCCGAGGTCGGCTGCCTGCGCGAAGCCGGCTACGACGACGCAGCCATCTTCTCGATCACCGGCTACGTCGCGCTGCGGATCGCCTTCTCCACCGTCAACGGCGCGCTCGGTGCGGCCCCCGACGCCGAGCTGGCCGAGGCGGCGCCCGCGCAGGTGCGCGCGGCGGTCACGTGGGGACGGCCCGCGGCGACGTCCTGACTCGACTCAGAGGATCGCGCCGGGCGCGTACGCGGCGGCGTCCGGATGGCGCTCAGCGAGCGCGGCCACCCGCCGCACGACGTCCTGGGTCTGCGCGACCGCGGCGCCGGTGAAGGTGATCGGCTCGGCGACCAGCGAGGCGAGCTGGTCCTCGGTCAGGCCGAGCCGGTCGTCGGCGGCGAGCTTGGCGAACACGTCGTTGACCGCCTGCCCCTGGCGCATCGCCAGGGCCGTCCCGACCGCCGCCTCCTTGATCGCCTCGTGTGCGGTCTCGCGTCCGACGCCGTTGCGGACCGCGGCCATCAGCACCTTGGTCGTGGCGAGGAAGGGCAGGTAGCGGTCGAGCTCGCGCTGGATCACCGCCGGGAAGGCGCCGAACTCGTCGAGCACGGTGAGGAAGGTCTGGAAGAGACCGTCGGCGGCGAAGAAGGCATCGGGCAGCGCGACCCGGCGCACCACCGAGCACGACACGTCGCCCTCGTTCCACTGGTCCCCGGCGAGCTCCCCGACCATCGAGAGGTAGCCGCGGGTCACCACCGCCAGGCCGTTGACGCGCTCGCAGGACCGGGTGTTCATCTTGTGCGGCATCGCCGAGGAGCCGACCTGCCCCTCCTTGAAGCCCTCGGTGACCAGCTCGTTGCCGGCCATCAGCCGGATCGTGGTCGCCAGGTTCGAGGGGGCCGCCACCAGCTGCACGACCGCGGACAGGACGTCGAAGTCCAGGCTGCGCGGGTAGACCTGCCCCACGCTGGTGAGCACCCGCTCGAAGCCGAGGTGGGCGGCCACCCGGGTCTCGAGGTCGGCGAGCCGGCCGGCGTCGCCGTCGAGGAGGTCGAGCATGTCCTGGGCGGTGCCCATCGGGCCCTTGATGCCTCGCAACGGGTACCGGGCGAGCAGCTCCTCGATGCGCTCGACGCCGATCAGCAGCTCGTCGGCGGCGGTGGCGAACCGCTTGCCGAGCGTGGTGGCCTGCGCGGCGACGTTGTGGGACCGGCCGGCCATCACCGTGGTCTCGTGCTCGGCGGCCAGCCTGGCGAGCCGGGCCAGCGTCGCCACGGCGCGGTCGCGCAGCAGCTCGAGGGACTGCCGCACCTGGAGCTGCTCGACGTTCTCGGTGAGGTCGCGCGAGGTCATGCCCTTGTGGATGTGCTCGTGGCCGGCCAGCGCCGAGAACTCCTCGATCCGTGCCTTCACGTCGTGTCGCGTCACCCGCTCCCGCGCCGCGATCGAGGCCAGGTCGACCCGATCGACGACGTCCTCGTAGGCCTCGACGACGCCGTCGGGCACCTCGACCCCAAGGTCGCGCTGCGCCTTGAGCACCGCGATCCACAGCTGCCGCTCCAGCACGATCTTGTGCTCCGGCGACCAGATCCGCGCGAGATCGGCGCCGGCGTACCGGGTGGCCAGGACGTTGGGGACGCTCACGTGACTCACCTCCAGATTGTCTCGCGGGCGGGATAGTCCCGGCCGTTCGGGTCGTGAAATCGGGTGAAAAGCAACCCGAACGGCCGGGACTATCGCAAAAGTCCGCAGTAAGTGCGGATCGGTGTCAGACGCCGGCGGCGATGTCGGAGCGGTACTGGGCGTCGGGGAAGGAGATCGCGGCGACGCCCTCGTAGGCGGCGGAGCGGGCGGCGTCCACCGAGGGACCGGTGGCCACGACGGCGAGCACCCGGCCGCCCGCGGTCAGCAGGACGTCGCCGGCGCGGGCGGTGCCGGCCTGGATCACGTGGACGCCGTCGAGGGACTCGGCGTCCGGCACGCCCTCGATGACGTCGTCCTTCGACGACGTCGCGGGATAGCCCTTCGAGGCCATCACGACGCTCACCGCGGCTCCCGGCTTCCACCGCGGCGGCTCGACGTCGGCGAGGGTGCCGGTGGCCGCGCCGAGCAGCAGCGGCATCAGCGGCGAGTCGAGCAGGGCCAGCAGCGGCTGGGTCTCGGGGTCGCCGAACCGGGCGTTGAACTCGACCACCCGCACTCCCCGCGGGGTGAGCGCGAGCCCGGCGTACAGCAGCCCGGAGAAGGGCGCTCCTCGGCGCGCCATCTCCTCGACCGTGGGTTGGAGGACGTCGCGCAGCACCTCCTCGACCAGCCCGTCCGGGGCCCACGGCAGCGGCGTGTAGGCACCCATCCCGCCGGTGTTGGGTCCGGCGTCGCCGTCCCCGATCCGCTTGAAGTCCTGCGCCGGCAGGAGCGGGTAGACGGTGTGGCCGTCGGTGATCGCGAACAGCGAGACCTCCGGACCCTCGAGGAACTCCTCGATCACCACCCGGTCGCAGGCCGCGGCGTGGTCGAGCGCCTCCTGCCGGTCGTCGGTGACCACGACGCCCTTGCCGGCGGCCAGGCCGTCGTCCTTCACCACGTAGGTGGGTCCGAACTCGTCGAGCGCCGCGGCGGCCTCCTCGAGGGTCGTGCAGACGCGCGCGGCCGCGGTGGGGACGCCGGCCGCGGCCATCACGTCCTTCGCGAACGCCTTCGAGCCCTCCAGCCGGGCCGCCGAGCCACTCGGGCCGAAGACCGCGATGCCGCGAGCGGTCACCGCGTCGGCCACGCCGGCGACCAGCGGCGCCTCGGGCCCGACGACCACCAGGTCGACGCCGAGGGCGAGGGCCAGCGCGGCGACCGCCTCCCCGTCGAGAGGATCGACGTCATGGAGCGTCGCGACCTCGGCGATCCCCGGGTTCCCCGGCGCCGCATGCACCTGGGACACCCCCGGATCCCGGGCGAGCGCTCGGGCCAGCGCGTGCTCGCGGCCTCCGGTGCCGATCACGAGTGTCTTCACAGGCGCGAATCCTAAGGCGTGATGTCGGAGCGATTCGTCCCGCGGCTCCATCGGACGAGAGGATGACGGTTCGACATCGGCACCCGGGGGAAGGACCGCAGGCATGCCCGAGCAGCCCCGACCCGGTGACCGGTTCGGTCGATACCGCATCGACCGCACCATCGGCGTCGGCGGAATGGGCGTGGTCCTCGAAGCCCACGACGAGACCCTCGGTCGCCGGGTCGCGCTCAAGGTCGTGGCCGCCCGGCTCGGCGGCACCGACGAGTTCCGGCGCCGCTTCGAGCGCGAGGCCTCGCTCCTGGCCCGCCTGGACTCCCCGCACGTCATCGCGATCTACGACTACGGGAGCAACGACGACGGGAGCCACCAGGACGTCCCGTACATCGCGACGCAGTACGTCGCCGGCGGCGACCTGGAGAGCTACCTGGCCACCCACGGCCCGCTCGCCCCGGCCGCCGCGCTTCGACTGTGCGCCCAGATCGCCGAGGCCCTCGACGACGCCCACCGGGTCGGAGTGGTCCACCGCGACGTCAAGCCCACCAACGTCCTCCTCCGCGACGACGAGGTCGACCCGGCCGAGCTGCACGCCTACCTGTGCGACTTCGGGATCGCTCGCACCGAGAACGACGGCCTCACCCAGCCGGGCGCGATCTCCGGCACCTGGACCTATCTCGCGCCCGAGGTGGCCCGTGGCGCCCCTGCCGCGCCGGCGTCGGACATCTACGCCCTGGGCTGTCTGCTGTGGACCACGCTGACCGGCAAGCCGCCCTACCTCGGCACGCCCGTCGAGGCCGCCCGCGGACACCAACAGGCCGCCGTGCGGCAGATCCCTGCCTCCACCCCGTTCATCACTGCGCTCAACGCGCTCCTGGCCACCGCCATGGCCAAGGACCCCTCCCACCGCTTCCCCACTGCCGACGCCTTCCGCGCCGCCCTTCTCGCCACCGCCGCCGACCCCGGCGCCCAGGCCTCACTCCCGCCGGTGCCCGCCGGGCGGCCGGGGGTTCTGCCGATGCTCGCGCCCGCCCCCACCGCCGCGCGCACCCCACAGCTCTCCACCGCGGCCCACGCCCCGGCCCAGACCTCTGCGCCGGCATCGACCCAACCCGCGTCGTCCGGACGGCGGCGCCGGCGCGGACGACTGATCGCCCTGATCGCCGCCATCGTCGCGATCGCGACCGGAGTGGGGGTGGCGCTGGTCGCGAACGCGCGCCAGGACGACGCCGCTCCGGGCGGCGAGGGCGCCGCCGCGGACCCCCCGAAGCAGATCACCGGCGACATCGACGGCGACGGATTCGGTGACCTGCGCCTGCTGTTCCAGCCCGATGCGACCGCCGTACAGACGGCGAGCTGGAGCTCCGACGGCACCTCCCTCTCCGGCGGAGAGGTCCAGGACATTCCCGCGGTGGCGCCCGACTACTTCGCCAGACAGCTCCTGGGCGACCTCGACGGCGATGGCCGCGTCGAGCCGGTGACCCTCACCGACAACGCCGACAACACCGCGATCCGGGTCTCGGCGGACCTCAGCGGCGGCGAGACCCTCGAGACCGAGCTGCCCGGCGAGCCGCAGCCACGGGCCTACGCACTGGCCGACATCGACCGGGACGGACGCGCCGACCTGCTCAGCATCGACTATGCCGACGAGACCCGGGAGACGGTGGAGGTCGCCACGTGGGCCTTCGACGGCAGCACCTTCGCCGCGCCTGTCGTCCGCGCCCCGATCGGCGGGATCGCCAACCTCTCCACGGCTCTGGGCGATGTCGACGGCGACGGCGACCCCGACCTGATCACGCTCGTGATGGACGCGACGGACCCCGATCTCGGATCGACCGGCACCTTGTCGGTGCGCCTCGGTGACGGCGAGAGCGGTTTCGCCGAGCCCGTCGAACACCGGGTCTTCCGGGGATCTCGAGATGTGATCGTCCGGGCGGCCGATGTCGACGCCGACCGGAGCGACGAGATCCTGATCGGGGAGTTCGAAGGTGACTTCATGACGCTCACCGCCCTCGAGATGACCGACGGCGCGATCGCCGAGTCGTCGTTCGTGGGACAGTTCCGGTTCAACCGGCTCAGCGGCAACGCCTACGACATCGGGGTGGTCGACGTCGACGGCGACGGCCGCGACGACATCGTGAGCGCCGATCTCGCCCCACGACGCGACGGCGTCCGGATCCTCGTGGGCCTCTCGACCGGGTCGGGCCTGGTGACCCGGCGCTGGTTGCGCTGGGACTACGTGGTCGCCGTCGAAGAGGGGCGGCACGCGCTCTACATCGTCGGAGCCTCTCAATGGTGATCCGGTGGTGACCCGGTGGTGAGCCGTTCGGGTCAGCTCGGCCCCGGTGCCGAGTTCGGGCCCTATCGCATCGACTCACTCCTCGGCCTGGGCGGGATGGGGGTCGTCTACGTCGCCACCGACCAGCGCCTGGGCCGTCGCGTGGCCCTCAAGACCATGCTCGGCCACCTCGCCAAGTCACCGGGCTTCCTCGAGCGCTTCCACCGCGAGGCCGCCACCCTCGCTCGCCTCCAATCGCCCCACGTCATCCAGATCTTCGACCACGGCCTCCACGACGGCGTCCCCTACATCGCCACCCAGTACGCCGCCGGCGGCGACCTCGGCCGTCTCCTCCGGCACCGCGGCCCCCTCCCACCCGCTCTGGCCGCCGAGATCTGCGCCCAGGTCGCCGACGCGATGACCGACGCCCACCGCGCCGGAGTCATCCACCGCGACGTCAAACCCGCCAATGTGCTCCTGCGAGACGACCGCCACGACCGTCCGCACGCCTACCTGTGCGACTTCGGCATCGCCATCACCGACGCCGCGCCCAGCGGGTACACCGAACCCGGCGCCGTCACCGGCACCTGGAGCTACCTGGCCCCCGAACGCATCGCTGGAGCACCGGCCACCGTCGCCAGCGACCTCTACGCCCTCGGCTGCCTGCTCTGGGAGACCCTCACCGGCAGACCGCCCTACGACGGCACCGACGTCGAGATCGCGCTGGCCCACCAGGACGCACCCGTCCCCCGCCTGCCCGGCACCGACGCCTTCTCCCACCACGCCAACCGCATCCTGGCCGGCACCCTCGCCAAGAACCCCGACCAGCGCTACCAGACCGCCTCGGTCCTGCGCGACGATCTCCGCTCGCTCGCCGGGCTCCCCTCAAACGGGCTTGCGCCTGCGGCGTCCGCCCCTCCCGCCACCGGAGCGGCGACGACGGTCGCCCGGCCGCACACCACCGACCCGTCGCAACGCCCTCACCGACACCGGTGGAAGGTCGCCGTCCTCGCCGGCGTCGCAGCCGTGGTGGCCGCGACCGCACTGACCGTGGTGCTCACCCAGGGCGGCGACGGTGACGGCGACGAAGCCGACCCTCCCCCGGCCGCCGAGCCGGCGCCGACCCAGACCAGCAGCGCCCCGGTCGCGGCCGGTCGCCCGACTCGCGGGGACCTCGACGGCGACGGCACCGGCGATCTCGCCTACCTCGGCGACGCCACCACGACCGTCTTCTACTCCACCGGCTCCGCCTTCAAGGCGCCCGAGAAGGTCCGCCGTTTCAGCGGTTCCACGCTCACCGGAGACGTCGACAACGACGGCGTCACCGACGTGATCCGGCTCGAGGGCGAGCCTCCCCGACTCGCGGTGTCGCTGGCCGAGCCGGGAGCGCCGGTCTCGCCGCTGACCGTGCCGGAGTCGATGAACCGCTGGATCGGCGACACCCAGGTCGGGCTGGCCGACGCCGACGGCGACGGCAACCGCGACCTGATCCTCGCCACGGCCCTGGCCGGGCAGGCCGACGACGAGTACCTCAAGCATCAGGTCGACGTCGCCCTCGGTGACGGGACCGGGGTCTTCGGCGCCGTCCAGACCTGGTACTCAGGCAGTCTGTCGACCAGCGCCTCGTTCTATCTCGACGTCGACGACGACGGCCGGGCCGACCTGGTCAACTACAACCCCATTCGCGGGACCGCGCAGGTGCTCAGGTCCGAAGGCAGCTCCTTCGGACCCACCTCACCACCGTTCTCCGTCGTCGATCAGCTCGAGGGGGCGTCGCTCGAGATGGCGGTCGCGGATGTCGACGGCGACGGCACCGAGGAGCTGGTGTCCACCGGATTCGGCACGCCGACGATCGACGTCTGGTCGTGGAACGGCACGTCCTTCGACCAGACCGCCTGGCTGGAGCAGGAGAGCGACTTCGGGCCGCTCACCGAAGGCATCGCGACCGCCGACTTCGACGGCAACGGCTTCGACGACCTCGCGATCGTCAGCACGACGACGCAGGGCGGCGAGGACCTCGTCACGATCGCCACGGTCTACCTCAACGACGGAACCGCCTTCTCCCGGGCGCCCGGGTGGAGTGCCCCGTTCGACGGCGTCTCGCTGCGCGGCATCATGAGCCAGGAACTGAACTGATCCGCGCTGACCCGTCAGCTATAGCGGACGGGTCACCTTCCAATGGGCGGGTGCGGGACGGGCAGGCTCGGCTCAGAGCAGTTCGTGCCGCACGATCGTGGCATCGCGCGACGGGCCGACCCCGACCACCGAGATCCGGGCGCCGGAGAGCTCCTCGGCCCGCTCGACGTAGGCGCGTGCGTTGGCCGGCAGCTCCTCGAAGGTGCGGCACTCGGAGATGTCCTCCCACCAGCCCGGCAGGTACTCGTAGATCGGGACGGCGTGGTGGAAGTCGGACTGGTTCACCGGCATCTCGTCGTGGCGGACGCCGTTGACCTCGTAGGCCACGCAGATCGGCACCTGGTCGAAGCCGGTGAGCACGTCGAGCTTGGTGAGCACGAAGTCGGTGACGCCGTTGACCCGCGCGGCGTAGCGGGCGATGACCGAGTCGTACCAGCCGCACCGGCGGGCGCGCCCGGTGGTGACGCCGAACTCGGCGCCGATCTTGCTCAGGTGGGCGCCGGCGTCGTCGAACAGCTCGGTGGGGAAGGGACCCTCGCCCACGCGGGTGGTGTAGGCCTTGATGATCCCGATGACCTGGTCGAGCCGGTTGGGCGGGATGCCCGAACCCGTGCACGCCCCGGCCGAGGTGGCAGACGACGACGTGACGAACGGGTAGGTGCCGTGGTCGACGTCGAGGAGGGTGGCCTGGCCGCCCTCGAGCAGCACGATCTCGTCGCGGACCAGCGCCTGGTTGAGCAAGAGGCCGGTGTCGCAGACCATCGGCCGCAGCCGGTCGACGTGGGCGAGCAGCTCACCGACGATCTCGTCGACCTCGGGCGCACGGCGGTTGTAGACCTTGGTGAGGATCTGACCCTTCAGGTCGAGGGCACCCTCGACCTTCTTGCGCAGGATGCTCTCGTCGAAGAGGTCCTGGATGCGGATCCCGATGCGGTTCATCTTGTCGGCGTACGTGGGGCCGATCCCGCGACCGGTCGTGCCGAGCCGGCGGGAGCCGAGGAAGCGCTCGGTCACCTTGTCCAGGGCGCGGTTGTAGCTGGGGATCACGTGCGCGCTGGCGCTGATCCTCAGCTTGCTGACGTCGACGCCCCGGGCGGTGAGGCCGTCGAGCTCCTCGAAGAGCACGTCGAGGTCGACGACGACGCCGTTGCCGATGACCGGCGTGCAGTTGGGAGACAGGATGCCGCTGGGCAGCAGGTGCAGCGCGTACTTCTCATCGCCGATGACGACGGTGTGCCCGGCGTTGTTGCCGCCGTTGAACTTCACGACGTAGTCGACCCGACTGCCGAGCAGGTCGGTGGCCTTGCCCTTGCCCTCGTCGCCCCACTGGGCCCCGATGATCGCGATCGCCGGCATCTGTACTCCGCTCCTGGTGGTGCCACCCGCGTGACGCACGGGCCCCGTGACGAAAAGGCAAGGCCCCGCGCACGATGCGCTGGGGCCTCTTGCGGCCTCACGGTACCAAGGAGGGCGGCATAGGCGGGACTCGACGAATCCGCACGGGCACAATGACCCCATGAACGATCCCCTGCTGGTCATCACCAACAGCGACGCCGGCACCGCCGACGAGGAGAGCCTCGAGCTCGCGCTGGAGATCCTTCGTCCGCATCGATCGATCGAGGTGGAGGCGACCTCCGAACCGGGCGAGCTCGACGGCGTCCTCCATCGGGCCGGATCACGCACGATCGTGGTGGCCGGCGGCGACGGCAGCCTGCACGCCGTCGTCTCGGCCCTGCACCGGCGCCACGAGCTCGGGAAGAACACCCTCGGGCTGCTGCCGCTGGGCACCGGCAACGACTTCGCCCGCGGCCTCGGCATCCCGCTCGACATCGAGGACGCCGCGCGGGTGATCCTCGATGGCCGCCCACGCGAGCTCGACCTGATCGTCGACGAGCTCGGCCAGGTCGTGGTCAACAACGTGCACGTCGGCGCCGGCGCCGCGGCCAGCCGCCGGGGCGCTCGCTGGAAGGAACGGCTGGGCTCCCTGGGGGTGGGTCGGCTCAACCTCGGCAAGCTGGGCTATCCGATCGGCGCCGCGATCACCGCGGTGAACCCTCCGGTCCTGCGGCTGCGGATCGAGGTCGACGGCGACGTCGTGTGCGACGTCGACACGCCGGTGCTCCAGGTCGCGGTCGGCAACGGCTCGTCGGTGGGCGGGGGTACCGAGCTCACGCCGGACGCCGAGGCCGACGACGGGCGTCTGGACGTGATGATCTCGCGGGCGGTCGGACCGATCGCCCGGCTGGCTTACGCGGTGCACCTCGGGCGCGGCTCCCACCGCGAGCAGGACGAGGTCGACTACCTGCGGGGCTCCCAGGTGACCGTCACCGGCGAGGAGTTCTGGATCAGCGCCGACGGCGAGATCAGCGGTCCCGAGCAACGACGCTCCTGGCGGCTGCTGCCCGCGGCGTACTCGATGCTCCTGCCCAGGCCGTCGCGGGGCGAGCAGACCCGTTAGCGTGACCCCGTGGCACGCGGATCCAAGCAGAGTCAGGGCGAACCGACCGACTGGGTGACCCGGGCGGCCGACGAGGCGATCCGGCACGCGGGCGAGGGCGCCGAGCTGATCACCTGCGCCTCGGGAGCGAGCCCGTCGGGTCCGATCCACCTGGGCAACCTGCGCGAGTTCCTCACCCCGCACCTGGTGGCCGAGGAGATCCGGCGCCGCGGGATCCCCGTACGGCACCTGCACAGCTGGGACGACTTCGACCGGTTCCGCAAGGTTCCGGCGGGTGTCGACCCGTCGTGGGCCGAGCACATCGGACGCCCCCTGTCGGCGGTGCCCGACCCGTGGGAGTGCCACGAGTCCTGGGCCGAGCACTTCAAGGCGCCGCTGCAGGCCGCGCTGGCCGAGCTCGGCGTCGAGATGGTCGAGATCTCCCAGACCGAGCAGTACCGCGCCGGCGCCTACACCGAGCAGGTGCTGCACGCGATCCGGCATCGCGACGTCATCGAGGAGGTGCTGGCCAAGCACCGCACGAAGAAGGCGGAGCCGGTCGCCGAGAGCGAGCAGGAGGCCGCGGCGCTGGCCGACTCGGTGGCCGACGACGACGAGGGCTCGGGGTCGGCCGATTCGCTGGCCCGCTTCCCCTACAAGCCCTACTGCCGCCAGTGCGGCCGCGACACCGTCGAGGTCACCGCCTACGACGACGACACCACCGACCTGTCCTACACCTGCTCCTCGTGCGGCTTCACCGGCGTCACGAACGTCGCGACCGAGCACGAGGGCAAGCTGGTGTGGAAGGTCGACTGGCCGATGCGGTGGGCCTACGAGGGCGTCGACTTCGAGCCGGGCGGCCTCGACCACTCCACGCCCGGCTCCTCCTACACCGTCGGCAAGGAGCTGGTGAAGCGCGTCTTCGACTTCCGCGCACCCTCGTACGTCGCCTACGCCTTCGTCGGCTTCGCCGGCGTGCAGAAGATGTCGTCGTCGGCGGGCGGCGTCCCGACGGCGACCGATGCCCTGCGGATCCTCGAGGCGCCGATCCTGCGCTGGCTATACGCGCGCCGCCAGCCGCGCCAGGCCTTCGACGTCGACTTCGGCGCCGAGGTCGTGCGTCTCTACGACGAGTGGGACGCCCTGGGCCGCAAGGCCGCCGACCCCGCCAAGCGCGACGCCCAGGTGCTCGCCTACGAGCGAGCCTCGTCGACCGCCGCCGCCGGACGGCTGCCCACCTCGCCGGTGGTGGTGCCCTTCCGGCTGCTCTCGTCGGTGGCCGACGTGACGGCCGGCTCCCCCGACCTGATCTCCGCGGCCGTGGCCGCTTCCGGCTACCCCCACGACGGCGTCGCCGACCTCGAGCCGCGGCTGGACAAGGCGCAGGCCTGGACGGCCGACCTGCCGGCGTCCGAGCGCACGACCGTGCGGGACTCGCCCGACGTCGAGCGGCTGGCCGCCTTGTCGGAGGACGAGGAGCTGTGGCTGGCCCAGCTGCTGGACCGGCTGCCCGACACCTTCGACCAGGCCGAGATCACCTCGTTGATCTACGGCGTCCCGAAGCTGGCGCGAGGGCTCGGCCTCGACGACGCCCCCACCGACCAGGTGAAGGCCGACCAGAAGGACTTCTTCCGGTTGCTCTACCAGCTCCTCGTCGACGCCGATCGCGGCCCGCGCCTCCCCACGCTGTTCCTCGCTCTCGGCGCCGACCGGGTGCGCGGTCTCCTCACCTCGCCCTGACCGGCTGGGGTCTCTAGGGTTTGGGAGCTCGGCTCGGAAGGCTTGTTACTGACCATTCTTACCTCTGACCTGCTCTTGCAAGAGCAGGTCAGAGGTCGCAACGGTCAGTAACAAGCGCGCTGCCGACTCGCCCACAGGCGGTCGTCCACAGGCTCAAGCGCGACAGGTTTCGAGACGGCGTCAACACGGCACGGTGCCGCGCATGTACTCACGACTTCGGCAGATCTTGGCCGCGAACAACGGTGTGGTCGCGCGCAGCGAGCTCCTCGACGCCGGCCTGTCGCCGTCCCGGATCACCGAGCTCCTCACCGCCGGCAGCATCGTCGCCGAACGGCGAGGCGTCTACGTCGACGGCGACCTCTGGGCGAGTCTTGATCCGTACGTCGGGCGGCCGCGCCTGCGGATCAGGGCGGCAGTGAAGACGCTGAACCGCGGCTGGGTCCTCAGCCACGACTCGGCGGCGCTGGAGACGTCGATGCCGCTGCTCGACCCCACCACCAGCAGAGTCCACATCACCCGGCCCGGCTACGGAAGCGCCTGGACGCGTGCCGGCGTCAGTCATCACTACGCCTGGTTCGACCAGCGGCACCTCGTCATCGGCGAGGACGGCCTGCGCCGCCTCGACATCGCGCGCACCGCCGTGGACCTCGCGCGCGAGCACGGCGAGCTCGCGGGCCTGATCGCCTGTGACTGGGCCCTGCGCAACGGTGTGCCGAGGACCGCGCTCATGGAGGCCTACCTTCCGATGGCCTACTGGCCGGGGGTCCGCACCGTCCGCGCCACGGTCGAGCGTGCCGACGGGAGAGCGGAGAGCCCGGCGGAGACTCTCGGGCGCGACCTCGTCGAGGAGCTCGGGATCGGGCCGGTCGACGTCCAGTTCCCGGTCCTGCTCGATGACGGTCGGGTCGTCTGGTGCGACCTGCGGGTCGGCAACCATGTGTTCGAGGTGCATGGTCGGATGAAGTACGTCCCGGCAGCCGCCGGCGGTCTTGCGGAACGCCCGGTGAGCGAAGTCGTGTGGGAGGAGAAGAAGCGATCGCGCATGGTCCGGGCGCAGGGTCTAGGCGTCTCCGAGATCCTGTATGGCGACTTCTGGGGCGCCGAGCGGTCTGCGGCACTGAAGCGGCTGCGCGCCGAGTACGAAGTGACCCATACCCGGTTCGGAGCAGAACTCGCACCGAGGCTCGCCGCCCAGGCCGCTCGACTACGGGACCGTCTCGGATGGCGCGACCGAGCGAGCTGATCGGTGGGCGGCAGCAGGGAGTTCGCGCAGGTCTGGCGCCGCTTGTTACTGACCGTTGTTACTACTGACCTGCGCTTACAAGAGCAGGTCAGAGGTCACGACGGTCAGTAACAAGTCACAACGGTCAGTAACAAGCAGACCTCACCCGAGCAGCTCGTCGTAGGCCGTAGGGCTGGACTCACGGAGGAACTGAGAGCACCGCTCCCACTCGTCGTCCTCGCCGATGGCGCGGGCGGCCTTCGCGAGCAGGGAGAGGCAGACCAGGAAGCCGCGGTTGGGCTCGTGCTCCCACGGCACCGGCCCGTGGCCCTTCCAGCCGTTGCGGCGCAGAAGGTCGAGGGAGCGGTGGTAGCCGACGCGGGCGTAGGCGTAGACGGTGACCGCGTCGACGTCGTCGGCCACGGCCTGGGAGGCCAGCGCGGCCCAGGCGACCGGCGAGGCCGGGAAGTCGCGGACGACGTCGATCGGCGCGGTGCCGGAGGCGAGTGCGTCGGCCGCAGGGTCGGGCGGCAGGTGCGTGGGGGGCGGGCCGGCCATCAGGTCACCGAAGGATGTCATGCCCCCATCATCGCCGACGACGCCCGCATGCGACCGGCCCGCCCCACACGCGGTGGGACGGGCCGGTCGGTGAGATATCGATCAGGCGGGCTGGATCAGCCCCGCTTCGGGAAGATCGACTTCGGGTCCTTGCAGACCTTCCCGTTCGGCGGGACGGTCCGGTTCACCAGATAGGACTGCATCGTGTCGCGGATGCAGGGGGCGCCCCCGAGCGCGCCGTGACCCCACGCGTCGTAGAGCACGAAGGCGGAGTCCTTGAACAGGGAGTTCACCTTCCGGGCACCGCGCACGGGCGTAGCCGGGTCGTGGGTGTTGCCCACCACCAGCAGCGGGTAGGACGTCTTGGTGCCGGCCCACGGGCCGCGGAAGGCGTCGGAGGAGTCGCCGATGCCGCGCTTGGCGCAGGCCGAGGAGCTCCACGTCCACGAACGTCCGAACCAGGGCTGGGTCCGGTCGGCCAGGCGCGAGGTCTTGATCCAGGCCTTCGGCGAGCGCGGGTTGCGGCCGTCGCTGCACAGCACCGACTCGAACTGGACGTAGGCACTCCACCGCTGGGCCGCGGCGCGGTCGGCGGTGAACCCCGGAGCGGTGTAGGGCCCGGCCTTCTCCCGCTCGGCACGGATCTTCATCAGCTGGCGGTAGTCGGGGAGGGCTGAGGCGTCCACCGCGCGCCGCGGGTGGCTGGAGCGAGCACGGGCCTTGAGCATGGAGTCCAGGTCGTTGACGAAGTTCGCCAGCGGACGGATGTAGTCAGGGCCGTAGAGGCTGCTGAGGGCGATCGACACGACATCCTGATAGGAGAGTGACGCCTCGCCATCGGTGAGGCGTCCCTGTCGCGCCGCTCGCAGGACCTGCCGCCACTTGGTCAGCGACGACGGAGCGAGCGCACAGCGGGTCTTGCCGACGCGATCGCACTCGGTCCACGCCGCGGTCAGCGCCTCGTAGGCGCCCTTGCCGCTGCCGAGGCGGTAGGTGAGCGGGCGCTTGGTGGGCAGCGGTCCACCGGTCGACCAGGCCACCGGGTCGAGGACGCCGTCGACGACCAGCGCGCGGATCCGGTTCGGGAACATCGCGGCGTAGGTCGAGCCGAGGTAGCTGCCGTAGGAGATGCCGTAGTAGGTGAGCTTCGGCTCGCGGATCGCCCGGCGGATCAGTTCCATGTCGCGGGCGACGTCGGCGGTGCTGGCGTGGTCGACCAGCGGGGTCCGCTTGTTGTGGCAGGCCTTGCGCACGCTGTTGTCGTAGCGGATCTGGGCTCGCGACTGACGCTTGTTGATCGGGAAGCCGAAGAACTCGTCGGGGTAGTCCAGACGTCCGGCGCACAGCGTCGAGCCGCTCCCACCGACCCCACGCGGGTCGATTCCGATGACGTCGAACCGGTTGTTCACCTGCTTGCCGAGCACCGGCCCCACGCCGAGTGCGAAGGAGGCCGAGGACTGGCCGGGGCCGCCCGGGTTCACGAACAGGCTGCCGATCCGACGTCCGGGCTTGGCTGCCGCCATCTTCGTCACCAGCAGCTTCGTGGTGGCGCCGCGCGGGTCGTCGTAGTCCAGCGGCACGCGCACCTCGGCGCACGACGCCCTGCGGGCGAGGCGCGGCGGCACGCCGTCGCACTTCTTCCAATCGATCTTGGGCAGCGGAGCGCGGGCGACCTTGGCGCCCTCACTCGTCCCGCGCGCCTGGCCGACCACGCCCGCGGCCGGCCCGGCCTGCGGCTCGGGCGGATCACCCGCCGCCGGCGGCACCACCGCCAAGGCGCTGGCCGCGAGGGCAAGGACGGACAGGGCGATCGTTCGACGCATGGGCGCGCTCCCGAGGCTCGAGGACTGTGGACCCATCCTCGGTCCTCAACCGCTGCCGTCAACCCCCGACGCGCCCCTGTCTCGCGATGCAAGCCGAGTCGTCGTCTCGAGACGACGACCCGGCGTGAGGAATCAGAGGGACTTGCCGGCCGAGCGCAGGTTCTCGCACGCCTCGACGACGCGGGCGGCCATGCCGGCCTCGGCAGCCTTGCCCCAGGCCCGCGGGTCGTAGTCCTTCTTGTTGCCGACCTCGCCGTCGATCTTGAGGACGCCGTCGTACTTGGTGAACATGTGGCCGGCGACCGGCCGGGTGAAGGCGTACTGGGTGTCGGTGTCGACGTTCATCTTCACCACGCCGAAGTCGACGGCGGCGGCGATCTCCTCGGGCGAGGACCCCGAACCGCCGTGGAAGACCAGGTGGAAGGGCTTGCTGTCCTTCTCCAGCCCGAACTCCTCGACGACGGCGGCCTGGGCCTCGCGCAGCACCTCGGGACGCAGCTTGACGTTGCCGGGCTTGTAGACGCCGTGCACGTTGCCGAAGGTGAGCGCGGTCATGTAGTAGCCGCGGTCGCCGTAGCCGAGAGCGCGGGCGGTGGCGATGGCGTCCTCGGGGGTGGAGTAGAGCTTCTCGTTGATGGCGTTCTCGACGCCGTCCTCCTCGCCGCCGACGACGCCGACCTCGATCTCGAGGATGATGTTGGCCGCGCGGCACTTCTCGAGGAGCTCCTCGGCGATCGCGAGGTTCTCGTCGAGCGGCACCGCCGAGCCGTCCCACATGTGCGACTGGAACAGCGGGTCCTGGCCGGCCTTGACCCGCTCGATCGAGAGGTCGAGCAGCGGCCGGACGAACCCGTCGAGCTTGTCCTTGGGGCAGTGGTCGGTGTGCAGGGCGATGTTGACCGGGTAGTTCTTGGCGACCTCGCGCGCGTAGGCGGCGAAGGCGGCCGACCCCGCGACCATGTCCTTCACGGTGGGCCCGGAGAGGTACTCCGCACCGCCGGTGGACACCTGGATGATGCCGTCGCTGTCTGCCTCGGCGAAGCCGGCCAGCGCGGCGTTGAGGGTCTGGGACGACGAGACGTTGATGGCCGGGAAGGCGTACGAGCCCGCCTTGGCGGCGTCCAGCATCTCGGCGTACTTCTCGGGGGTGGCGATCGGCATTCGGGGCTCCTCCGGGGCTCTCTGGTTCTCGTTTGAGACCCTAGTGCCTACCGCTGCGTAGGCGAGATCCGCGCGTGCCTGCCCGAGACCATCCGAGGACCACCATGACCCTGCCGACCACGACCAACGCCCGGGGTCCTCGCCCCGCCGCTCTCGCCGTCACCGTCATGCTGGCGGCACTCGCGCTCGGCGCGTGCGGAAGCGACGACGGTGACGACGGCGCCGGCGGTGGTGGTGACTCCTCGTCGAGCACCTCCCCGGACGCCGACGCGTCGTCCCAGGGCGGCGAGGAGTCCGGCGACTTCGTCACCGGCACGCCCGAGGAGTGGATCGCCGCCGTGTGCCCCGCGGACCAGCCGTACACGGTCAACGAGGACTCCCCCGAGGTCCGCTTCGGCGAGGGCGCGCACGACGGGTTCTACTGCGCGGGCCAGTTCACCCAGGGCGAGAACTTCAGCTACGTCGAAGGGGCGCGCTTCGCCACCGACCCGACCCTCACCGAGCGCTGGTCGACCGAGCAGGACGCCACCGACGAGTACCTCAAGAGCTTCGCCGTCGGCCAGGTCGCCGACGACGACTGGGTGGTCATCTGGGAGGACGCCTCCACCAAGAAGATCCTCGAGCCCCACCTGGGCCCGCTCGCGGAGTTCGGGTTCACGATCGTCCTCAACGACGAGCTGCAAGGCTGACGCTGAGAATCGATCGTGCGCCCATGACAACCGGGCACCCCTGGCATCCGTATCCCTGGCATGACTGACGACAACGCCTCCCAGTTCCCCCAGCTCGACCGGATCGACACCGCCATCGGCGACGGCCCGGCCCTGACGCCGGTCGACCAGCACCTGCGCTCCGGGCAGCGCGCCCTGCGCCGGCGTCGGATCGCCAGTGCCGCGGTCGGTGGCCTCGCGGTCGCCGCGGTAGCCGTGACCGGCGTGGCCATCACCTCGGGCATGGGCGACGGCAAGGACAGCCCACAGACCGTCGCACCGGCCACCCAACCTTCGGCTGACGGCAGCGAGTCCGACAGCCCCGCCCCGACGCCTCCCGCTCCCGAGCAGCCGGCCAACGGCGACGACGTCGGGCTCTCCTCCGACGGAACGCTGCTGGTCCGCGACGGCGTGGAGGTGATCGAGCAGATCAACAACCCGCTCGGCGCCCAGCCTCCGGAGTACTCGATGGGCGTGTCCTACAGGACGCACGGCAAGGAGCTCTGGACGCTGCTCGAGACCGGCCCCGATGGTTCCTCGGCGAGCACCGACCCCGCGCGCAAGGCCTTCGCGACCCTCGACCTGTGGGTCGACGATCAGGTCGCCGTGCAGATCGGCGAGGGTGGCCTGAAGCTGGTGCGCTTCGCCAAGGACGGCTCCCTGGTGCCACTGGACGGCGTCGAGATCCTCGAGCAGCGCAGCGGCGTGATGATCCCCGACTACACCGATCCCGACGGCTCGACGGTCGCGGCGCTGGTGACCTTCGAGGGCAACCGCTGGTGGATCATGGCCTGGCCGGAGAACCCGCCGAGGATCTTCCCGGTCTCCGGAAGCGTGGGAGGGAAGACGATGGACGACTTCATCGCCTACGTCACCGCGCAGGTCGGTGGGGGTGAGGGGCTGCGGTGAGTGGGCACCACAGCACGCTCAGTGACCGCGACCGCGAGTTCACCGAGTTCGTCGCGGCCCGCCAGCAGCACCTGCGCCGGATCGCCTACGCGGTGTGCGGTGACTGGAACCGTGCTGAGGACGTGCTCCAGACCGCGCTCACCAAGCTCTACGTCGCCTGGCCCAGGCTGCGCCGGGACGGGCGGGAGGAGGCCTACGTCCGCAGGATCATGGTGCGCGCCGACATCGACGAGCACCGCCGGGCGTGGCGCCGACGGGAGACCCACGGCCTCGACGGCCGCGACGCGGTCGAGCGGCAGGGTCTGCCGCTCGAGGAGCGCAGCGAGCTGTTCGATGCGCTCCAAGGCCTGCCGGTCATGCAACGCAAGTGCGTGCTGCTCCGGCACTGGCTGGGGCTCTCGGTCGAGGAGACCGCCCAGGACCTGGGAATCTCCACCGGGACGGTGAAGAGTCATACCTCCCGCGGCGTGACGGCCCTCAAGGCCGACCTCACCCGTACCTGACCGATCGGCCCGCACGTGGGTGACTCCACGTGCGGGCAGGCCCGGGCGGTAGTCGGACGTCGACGCCGGCTATCCCCGCCACGCGGCAGCCTCGCCGTCGCCGGCGAGGTCGGCGTGCTGGCGGATCCAGGTGTGCATCGCGATCGCGGCGGCGGCGGAGGCGTTGATCGAGCGGGTCGAGCCGAACTGGGCGATCGAGAACGTGCCGGCACAGGCCTCGCGCGCGGCCTCGGATAGCCCTGGTCCCTCCTGGCCGAACAGCAGGCACACCCTCCGCGGCAGCACCTCAGACTCCAGATGGGCCGAGCCCGGCAGGTTGTCGATCCCCCACACCGGCACCGCGCCGCCGGGCCGGTCGGTGAGATAGTCCGCCAAGTCCAGAGCAGTCGGGTGATGGCGCACGTGCTGGTAGCGGTCGGTCACCATCGCCCCGCGCCGGTTCCAGCGGCGGTTTCCGACGATGTGCACCTCGGCGGCGAGGAAGGCGTTGGCGGAGCGGACGATGGTGCCGATGTTGAAGTCGTGCTGCCAGTTCTCGATCGCGACATGGAAGTCGTGCCGGCGCAGGTCGAGGTCGGCTCGGATCGCCTCCACCGACCAGTAGCGGTAGCGGTCGACCACGTTGCGGCGGTCGCCGCCCGCGAGCAGGTCGGCGTCGTAGACCTCGCTCCCCGGACCGGTGGGGGGTGGACCTTGCCACGGCCCGACACCCACCTCGGCCGGTCCGTGCGGCATCGGGTCGTAAGGGGCCCGCGGTTCGCTCATCCGGATCAGGGTAGGACCAGGGTCGACGGCGGTCGTGGGCCGCTCACCCGGAAGGTAATCTTTGCGCGTGGACCTGTTCCCGATGCTCTTCGGCCTCGACTTCATGGATCCGCAGTGGCTCCTGGCCGAGTTCGGCGCGGTCTTCTTCTGGGTCTGCCTGCTCATCATCTTCGTCGAGTGCGGTCTGTTCTTCCCGTTCCTTCCCGGCGACGCGCTGCTGTTCGCGCTCGGCATCTTCATCGCCACCGGTGAGATCGATGTGTTTCCTGGGTCGCGGCTGGTCGAGATGGGCCTCGCGCTGCTCTGCCTGACGGCGGCGGCGTGGGCGGGCAACGTGGTCGGCTACGAGATAGGCCGCGGGCTCGGGACCCGCATCGGTCGCCGCGACGGACGGATCATCAAGCGCAAACACCTGGACAAGACCCAGGCGTTCTTCGACGAGCACGGCAAGAAGGCCCTGGTCATCGGACGCTTCCTCGCCTTCGTGCGCACCTACGTCACCGTGGTCGCCGGGATCACGCAGATGGAAAGGCGCACGTTCTATGCGTGGAGCCTGATCGGCGGCGTGCTGTGGACCTCCTCCATCACCCTCGTCGGCTACTTCCTCGGCGACAACGTCCCGTGGCTCCAGCACAACATCGACCTGGCGATCATGGCCATCTTGGCCTTCACCGCTGTGCCGATCCTGTGGGAGTGGCACCACAACCGTCGCAAGCGGCTGCGGGCGGAAGCCAAGGAGCAGCGCGACTCCGAGGCCCCGGAGTCCAAGGTCACTCCTGACGCTGTGTCCTGATCGACCGCACCCGCACCATCACCCATCCGATCACCGCAACGGCCACCACACCGATCACGACCCATTGGAAGGTGCCGACGACGCCTTCGACGCGGTGCCAGTTCTCGCCCAACTGGTAGCCGGCGACGACGAACACGGTGTTCCAGATCGCGCTCCCGGCGAAGGTGAGGCCGAGGAACTGCAGCATGGGCATGCGTTCGATGCCGGCCGGCACCGAGATCAGGCTGCGGAAGATCGGGATCATGCGGCCGAAGAACACCGCCTTGCGCCCGTGGCGCCCGAACCACGCCTCGGTCTTCTCCAGATCCTCGGTCTTGACCAGCGGCAGCCGCTCCCAGATCCAGTACATCCGCTGGCGGCCGAAGAGTTGGCCGAGGTAGTAGAGCGCGAGCGCTCCCACGGTCGAGCCGAGGATCGTCCACGCCAACGCCTCCGCGAGAGTGAAGTCCCCGCGGCTGGCGGTGAAGCCCGCCAGCGGGAGGATGATCTCACTCGGCAGCGGCGGGAAGAGGTTCTCCAACGCGACCATCAGGCCGGCGCCCGGCGCGCCGAGCTTCTCCATCATGTCGACGGCCCAGCCGGCGACGCCGCCGAGGTCCTGCGAGCCCTCGGTCACCGCGGTCAGGACCCTCATGTGGCTCCTCCGCCGGTGGCCGCGCGGCCGTCACGGACGGCGTCCAGATCGGCCTTGGTGAGCACCGAGCGCACCTCGAGCCCGACGTCGGCCAGTGGGTTCTCCCCTGCGGGCGAGCGGTCGATCGCGCAGACCACGACGTCGACGATCGCCCCGCCCTCGCGCAGCGCGCGGGCGGCGTCGCGGACCGCCCCGCCGGTGGTGATGACGTCCTCGATGAGCGTGACCCGCCGGCCGTCGTACGGCGGACCCTCGGCCAGCTTGCAGGTGCCGTAGGTCTTGGCCTCCTTGCGCACGAACAGGGCCGGCGTCCCCGAGATCGCGCTGATGACCGTCGCGATCGGGATCCCGCCCATCTCCAGGCCGCCGAGCAGCTCGGTGTCCTGCGGGACCAGCTGGATCATCTCGCGGGCCACCCGCCCCAGGAGCAGCGGGTCGGCCTCGAAGAGGTACTTGTCGAAGTACTCGTTCGACACCTGCCCAGAACGCAGCGTGAACTCGCCGGTGAGGCGACAGCAGGCGTCGATGTCGGCGGCGAGGGAGTCGTCGGTGGTGGTCACGACTGGCAGATTAGTCGCATGCCAGCCTCACGACTGACCGGGATCCGCCCCACCGTCTTCGCCGAGATGTCTGCTCTGGCCGCGCGGACCGGGTCGGTGAACCTCGGCCAGGGCTTCCCCGACGAGGACGGGCCCGCCGACGTACTGGCTGCCGCGGTGGCCGCGGTGACCGGCGGCGCCAACCAGTATCCGCCCGGCATCGGGATCCCCGCCCTCCGCGCGG
Source organism: Nocardioides epinepheli (assembly GCF_037936805.1). NCBI lineage: Bacteria > Bacillati > Actinomycetota > Actinomycetes > Propionibacteriales > Nocardioidaceae > Nocardioides > Nocardioides epinepheli. The sequence continues at coordinate 48,722 of NZ_JBBMMC010000020.1, forward strand.
CCGTGGCCGAGCACCAGCACCGCCACTACGGCCTCGAGGTCGACCCCGACACCGAGGTCGCCGTCACGACCGGCTGCACCGAAGGAATCGCCGCCGCGCTGCTCGGGCTGGTCGAGCCCGGCGACGAGGTGGTCGTGCTCGAGCCCTACTACGACTCCTACCTGGCGATGCTCCAGATGGCCGGCGGCGTACGGCGCCCGGTCACCCTGCGCGCGCCCGACTTCCGCATCGATCTCGACGAGCTCCGGGCGGCGGTGACCCCGCGGACCCGGTTCGTGCTGCTCAACAGCCCGCACAACCCCACCGGCACGGTGCTCACCCGCGCCGAGCTGGAGGCGGTGGCCGCACTCGCGGTCGAGCACGACCTGACCGTGATCACCGACGAGGTCTACGAGCACCTGGTCTTCGACGACGCCGGCTGGCCCGGACACGTGCCGATCGCCACCCTGCCGGGCATGGCCGAGCGGACCCTGACCCTCTCCAGTGTCGGGAAGTCCTACTCGCTCACCGGCTGGAAGGTCGGCTGGGCGAGCGGGCCGGCGCGGCTGGTGAGTGATCTGGTGGCAGCCAAGCAGTGGCTGACCTACACCTCCGGCGCTCCGCTCCAGCCCGCCGTCGCGCACGCCCTCACCGCGCATCCCGACTATCCGGCCGCCCTGGCCGCCGAGCTTCAGGGAAAGCGCGATCTCCTGGTGTCCGGGCTCAACGCCGCGGGCCTCCCCACCACGCTGCCCCAGGGCACCTACTTCGCCACCTCGGACGTCAGCGGCCTGGGCTGGGAGGACGGCATGGCCTTCTGTCTGGCGCTCCCCGAACGGGCCGGCGTCGTCGCGATCCCCGAGCAGGTCTTCTACGACGACCCCCGCGGCCCCGGCCGGCACCTGGTCCGCTGGGCCTTCTGCAAACGCCCCGAGGTGCTCCGCGAGGCGGTCGGTCGCCTCTCGGCCGCCGACCTCACCGGAGGTTGAGCGAGCCCCGCGGCTGAGGAACGGCCGCGACGGGCGAGCCGAAACCCTTCCAAGCCTCGGAGGTTGAGCAAGCCGGCGAGTGAGGAACGAACTCGTCGGCGCCGACGAAACCCCGCAACCGACCTCGCCAACGTTGGCAGCGGCGGGTGCCGGGGTTTCGTCGGCGCTCGCTGGCGCTCGCTTGCTCAACCTCCGGCGGCGGGGGAAGTCCGCGGAGGTTGAGCAAGCCCGCGACGGCACCGGAGGTTGAGCAAGCCGGGAGGGCGAGGAACGAGCCCGACCGGCGCCGACGAAACCTCGCAAGCCTTCCTCGGAAACGCCGGCAAGGACGGCCGCCGGCGGTGCTCAGCGGCCGGCGAACCAGGCGGAGGAGTCGCGACGGAGCAGGAGGACGGCCACCGCGACGCAGGTCGCGGTGATGGCCAGGGGGACGACCGCCATCACGCCGAGCAGGCTCGCGGCGGCGGCGGCGAGCGCGGAGACCACCAGCAGGATCCGGGCGACGCTGCTGCCGCGCAGCGTCAAGATGGCCAGGACGGCGGCGCCCGCCGCCCAGATGACGAAGAGGACCAGCATCACGATGCTCGCCACCATCACCGTGGAGGCATCCAGGCCGTCGTAGACCGAGCTGCTGGCCAGTTCGCGCTCGACCTCCCGCTCGAAGGAAGCACGATCGAGCATCAGCACGAGAAGACCGATGAGCAGCGCGACACCGACCACCGCCGAGCACACGAGGGTCGCGATGCACGCAGTCACCACGCTCTGCGGCCGGGCCTGGACCGGCGGTGCGTACGGCGCCGGCGGCTGCGGCGCTTGCAGGGTGGAGGTGGATCCGCGCTCCGGTGCGGCGAGCGCGGGCGGATCCGGTCGCGCGGCGACCGGGTGTCGAGCCTGAGTGCTCGCGGCCCTCGACCCCGCCGCAGTCTGTGCGGACGGTGCTGTCGGCGTCCGTCCGGCGAACCAGTCGCGGGACGGCTGTAGCCACAGCATCACCACGGCCGCACCGACCAAGGCGGCCGCGAAGCCGGCGGTCGCCCAGGCGGAGACCACCAGCACCGGGGCGATGATCGTCAGGGCCAGGCGCGCGCCGGCGGAGCGACGCAAGAGGTAGCCGCCGAGGATGGCCGCGGCCACCGACGTGGCTCCCGAGACCAGGTAGGTGACCCGGAGGATCCCGCGGACGTTGTCGGCGGAGAGCCCCAGGCCGTCGCCGGGTGGCTTGGAGACGAAGTCGGAGGCCCACTGCTGGGTCTCGATCGAGCCGATCCCGGCCATCCGGTCGAAGGTGAGCAGCAGCACGATGACCGAGCCCACCATGACGGCTCCGGCGAGCAGCGCCACCTGGCGCGGACGGGCGGGAGACTGGTCGGTCACCCGACCAGTCTCCCAGAGGGGTGGGTGCCCCTCGTCAGGACCCGATCAACGCAGGGTCGACGCCGAGCGGACCCGGTGGGACCAGGTCAGCGGGTCGTGCAGGTCCAGCCGACGATCTTGCCGCCGAAGTTGCGGCGAGCGGCGGCCTTCGCCGCGGCGGCGGTACGCGCCCGGCTGGCCCACTTGTAACGCTTGACGAAGCCCTGGCTGTTGAACTTCGCCGAGACCGCGGCGCAGCCGTTGGAGACCCAGACGATCTTGGTGCAGGTCTGCGGGTAGCCCGAGCGGCTCTTGCAGCCACGCTGCGAACGCTTGAACGCCGCGTTCTTGGTGCGGTAGTCGTACGAGACGCCGGTGGCGCCGTCGGCGGCCATCGAGATCGCTCCGTAGTAACGGACCGGGGCCTTGCTCGCGACGTTGCTGAGGCCGCCGCGGTCAGCGGCCGGCGCGGCACTCGCGGTGCCCACGCTCATGGTCGAGAACGCCAGCGCCGCGCCGATCGCGAGGACCAGCGCGGCGAACGGGCGGCGGAGAAGGAAGTGGGGGCGGCGCATCAAAGGCGTCCTTTCCGTGTAAGACCGGGCGGCAGGGTGCCGACCATCCGGCACCCTGCCCAGGATGCGCCCGTCTCAATCAGGACGCCAGCCCCGATGTTCTCCGGAAGCTCCGGATCAGGCGCTCAGCTTGAGCCCGTCGGGCGTGGCGGTGATGTGCACGGTGGAGCCATCGGTGACCTCGCCCGAGATCAGCATCTTCGAGAGGGGGTCCCCGATCGAGGTCTGGATCAGACGGCGCAGCGGCCGTGCTCCGTACGCCGGGTCGAAGCCGGTCTCGCCGAGCCACTCCTTCGCCTCGTGGGAGACGTCGAGGGTGATCCGGCGCGCCGCGAGCCGCTTCTCCAGCAGGCCGAGCTGGATGTCGACGATGTGGGTCAGGGTCTCCTTCGACAGTGCCTCGAACATCACGATCTCGTCGAGCCGGTTCAAGAACTCCGGCTTGAAGGACTGGCGCACGATCGCCATCACCGAGTCGCGCTTGACGTCGGGGTCGAGGTCGGGGTCGACCAGGAACTGCGACCCGAGGTTGCTGGTGAGGATCAGGATCGTGTTGCGGAAGTCGACGGTGCGACCCTGGCCGTCGGTCAGCCGGCCGTCGTCGAGCACCTGGAGGAGGATGTCGAAGACCTCCGGGTTGGCCTTCTCCACCTCGTCGAGCAGCACGACGCTGTAGGGACGCCGACGCACGGCCTCGGTGAGCTGGCCACCCTCGTCGTAGCCGACGTAGCCGGGAGGCGCTCCGACCAGGCGGGCCACCGAGTGCTTCTCGGAGTACTCGCTCATGTCGATGCGGATGATCGCCCGCTCGTCGTCGAACAGGAACTCCGCCAGCGCCTTGGCCAGCTCGGTCTTGCCGGTGCCGGTGGGGCCGAGGAAGAGGAACGAGCCGACCGGGCGGTTCGGGTCGGCGATCCCGGCGCGCGAGCGGCGCACCGCGTCGCTGACGGCGACCACGGCCTCGAGCTGGCCGATCAGGCGACCCCCGATGACCTCCTCCATCCGCAGCAGCTTGGAGGTCTCGCCCTCGAGGAGCCGCCCGGTGGGGATGCCGGTCCACGCCTCGACGACGTCGGCGATCTGCTCGGCGCCCACGGCCTCGCCGACCATCGGGTCGGTGGGCGGCTCGTTGGACTCCGCGGCGTCGATCTGCTTCTCGAGCTCGGGGACCCGGCCGTAGAGGATCTCGCTGGCCTTCTCGTACTCGCCCTCGCGCTGGTACTTGTCGGCCTCGATGCGCAGCTGGTCGAGCTGCTTGCGCAGCTCGCCGGTGCCTTCGAGGGCGGCCTTCTCCCGCTCCCAGCGCGCCTCGAGGCTGCGCAGCTCCTCCTGCTTGTCGGCGAGCTCGGCACGCAGCTTGCCGAGGCGGTCCTTGGAGTTGGCGTCGTCCTCCTTGTTGAGGGCGAACTCCTCCATCCGGAGCCGGTCGACCTGGCGCCGGAGCTTGTCGATCTCCTCCGGCGAGCTCTCGATCTCCATGCGCAGGCGGCTCGCGGCCTCGTCGACGAGGTCGATCGCCTTGTCCGGCAGCTGGCGTCCGGTGATGTAGCGGTCGGAGAGGGTGGCGGCTGCCACGAGCGCGGCGTCGGTGATCCGCACGCCGTGGTGGGCCTGGTACTTGGCCTGGATGCCGCGCAGGATCGCGATGGTGTCCTCGACCGAGGGCTCTCCCACGAACACCTGCTGGAAGCGGCGCTCCAGGGCAGGGTCCTTCTCGATCCGCTCGCGGTACTCATCGAGCGTGGTGGCGCCGATCATGCTCAGCTCGCCCCGGGCGAGCATCGGCTTGAGCATGTTGCCGGCGTCCATCGAGGAGTCGCCGCCGGCACCGGCGCCGACGATCGTGTGCAGCTCGTCGATGAAGGTGATGACCTGGCCGTCGGCCGCCTTGATCTCCTCCAGGACGGCCTTGAGCCGCTCCTCGAACTCGCCGCGGTACTTGGCGCCCGCGACCATGCCGGCCAGGTCGAGGCTGAGCACCTTGCGACCCTTGAGGGAGTCGGGGACGTCGCCGTCGACCACCCGCTGGGCCAGGCCCTCGACGACGGCGGTCTTGCCGACACCGGGCTCGCCGATGAGCACCGGGTTGTTCTTGGTGCGGCGGGAGAGCACCTGGATCACCCGGCGGATCTCGGCGTCGCGACCGATGACGGGGTCGAGGTTGCCCTCCTCGGCGGCCTTGGTCAGATCGACGGAGTACTTCTCCAGCGCCTCCCAGGTCGACTCGGCGTCCGGGCTGGTGACGCGGCGGTTGCCGCGCATCGCGGTGAGGCTCTCGCGCAGGCCCTTCTCGGTGAGACCGGCCTCCTTGAGCAGCTTCTGGGCATCCGACTCCACCGTCGCCAGGGCGATGAGCAGGTGCTCGGTGGCGACATAGTCGTCCTTCATCGACGCCGCCAGGTCGATCGCGCTGGCCAGCACCCTGGTCAGGCCCGCCGACATGGTGGGGCGCTGCACGGTCGAGCCGGTGGCGCGCGGCAGCCCGGACATCACCCGCTCGGCGTGCGCGGCGAGGTTGGCGACGTCGGCGCCGGACTTGGTGATCAAGGTGGCCGCGCTGCCCTCGGGATCGCGCAGCAGCGCGACGAGCAGGTGGATCGGCTCGACGGTGCTGTTGCCCGCGGTGGTCGCGGCCAACTGGGCGCCTTCGATGGCCTCGCGGCTCTTGGTGGTGAACTTCTCGATGGAGAACTGGCTCATATGCGGGGCTCCTGCTAGCGGTGGCTGCTGCGTACGTTCGGGACGAATGAGGGTCCGGACGGCCCGGACACCGTGTGTAGCACACTCTGACTTGAGTTTGTTCCCCTCAATTTTATTGAGCGGCTCACATTGCGCCCGGGACGACTACGCTCGCGCCATGACTGTCGACTGGTCCCGCTACCGCGCTGTCCTCTTCGATCTCGACGGGGTGATCACCCCGACCGCCGAGGTGCACATGCGGGCGTGGGCGCAGATGTTCAACGACTTCCTCGACTCCCGCGGCAGCGACGCACAGGCACCGGCTCCCTACACCGACGCCGACTACTTCGCCCACGTCGACGGCAAGCCGCGCTACGACGGCGTCCGTGACTTCCTGGCCTCGCGCGGCATCGAACTGCCCGAGGGCACACCGGAGGACCCGGCGGACCAGCCGCCGGGCGAGGAGACCGTCTGCGGTCTCGGCAACCGCAAGAACGCCGCCTTCGGGCAGGTTCTGCAGGCCGAGGGCGTATCGGCGTACCCGGGCTCGCGGCGCCTGCTCGACCAGCTGCGCGAGGCGGGGATGCCGATGGCCATCGTCTCCTCCTCGAAGAACGCGCCCGACGTGCTCGCCGCCGCCGGCGTCACCGGCTACTTCCCCGTGGTCGTGCACGGCGGGGTGGCCGCCGAACGCGGCCTGAAGGGCAAGCCCGCCCCTGACACCTACCAGGAGGCCGCCCGCGAGCTCGGAGTCCCCGAGTCCGGCGCCGTCGTCGTCGAGGACGCCACCAGCGGTGTGGCCGCGGGCGCGGCCGGAGACTTCGCACTGGTCATCGGGGTCGACCGCGGGGTCGGCCACCAAGCCCTGACCGAGGCAGGCGCCGACGTCGTCGTCGACGACCTGGGCGAGCTCGTGAGCCAGGAGGCCTGATGAAGACCAACGACCCCCACTCCGCGCCTCACGCCGCCCACCTTCCGTCGCACCACCCCTCCCAAGAAGGTCATCAACCGCACGGCGCCAGCCACAAGGCTCCCCCCGCGACCGACCCCCTCGACCGCTCGCGGTTCCCGGTCGACCCGTGGCGGCTCGTGGAGGCTCGTTTCGACGCCCGCGACCTCGGCACGACCGAGTCGGTCTTCAGCGTCGCCAACGGCTACCTCGGGCTGCGCGGAAACTACGAGGAGAGCCGTGACTTCTCGACCAATGGCACCTTCATCAACGGCTTCCACGAGACCTGGCCGATCCAGCACGCCGAGGAGGCCTTCGGCTTCGCGAAGGTCGGGCAGACCATCGTGAACGTGCCGGATGCCAAGATCATCCGGCTCTACGTCGACGACGAGCCGCTGGAGCTGTCCACCGCAGACATCGTCGAGTACGAGCGCGTGCTCGACCTGCGCACCGGCGTCCTGTCGCGACACGTGGTGTGGCGCACGCCCACCGGCAAGCGGGTCCGCGTCGACAGCACCCGCATGGTCTCCTTCACCGAGCGCCACCTGGCGCTGATGACCTTCGACGTCACCCTGCTCGACGGCGACGCGCCCATCACGATCAGCTCCCAGGTGCTCAACAGACAAGACGCCGACCGGGGCGGCGCGGTGGAGATCGCCCGGGCGACCGGGGAGTTCGACCCGCGCAAGGCCAACCAGTTCGGCGACCGGGTCCTCCAACCCGAGAACGACCACGGACCACTCCTCGACGACCGGATGGCGCTGCGCTACCAGTGCACGCAGAGCGGGATGACCATCGCGCTCGCCGTCGCCCACGAGCTCGAGACCCGCAGCCCGCACTCCAGCACCTACGAGAAGGACGACGACCTGCTCAAGGCGATCTTCCACGTCTCCGGCGAGCAGGGCGAGCCGATCCGGCTGATCAAGACCGTGGCCTACCACACCGCGACCGTGGTGCCCACCGGCGAGCTGCTCGACCGGTGCTTGCGCACCCTGGACCGGGTCGACGCCGAGGGCGTCGAGCACCAGCTCCATGACCAGCGCGAGTGGCTCGACGCGTTCTGGGCCCGCTCCGACGTCGAGATCGGGGGTCCTCCCGCCGTCGAGCAGGCGGTGCGCTGGAACCTCTTCTCACTGGCCCAGGCCTCGGCTCGAGCCGACGGCGCCGGCATCCCGGCCAAGGGAGTCACCGGGTCCGGCTACGGCGGCCACTACTTCTGGGACACCGAGATCTATGTGATGCCGTTCCTCACCTATACGAACCCGACCGCCGCTCGCAACGCACTGCGCTTCCGCTACTCCTTGCTGGAGTCGGCGCGCCATCGCGCGCGCCAGCTGGCGCAGAAGGGCGCGCTGTTCCCGTGGCGGACCATCAACGGCGAGGAGGCCTCGGCCTACTACGCCGCCGGCACCGCGCAGTACCACATCGACGCCGACATCGCCTACGCGCTGAGCCAGTACGTCGAGGCCACCGGCGACTACGACTTCCTCGACCACCAGGCCATCGACATCCTGGTCGAGACCGCCCGGCTGTGGGCCGACCTGGGATTCTGGCGCGAGGAGGACGGCGGCGCGTTCCACATCCACGGCGTCACGGGCCCCGACGAGTACACGACCGTCGTCAACGACAACCTCTACACGAACGTGATGGCGCGCTTCAACCTGCGGCGGGCGGCCAGCGCGGTGCGCTTCATCCAGCGCAAGCGTCCCGACAACTACGCCGAGATGGCCGCCAGGGTCGGCCTCCGCGACGGCGAGGTCGAGGAGTGGGAGCGCGCGGCCGACGCGATGACGATCCCCTTCGACGAGCACCTGGGCATCCACCCCCAGGACCTGCACTTCCTGGAGCGCGAGATGTGGGACCTCGACCACACCCCGCGCGACAAGCGGCCACTGCTGCTCAACTACCACCCGTTGGTGATCTACCGGTTCCAGGTGCTCAAGCAGGCCGACGTCGTCCTCGCGCTGTTCTTGCAGGGCGAGGACTTCACCCTGGAGCAGAAGAAGGCCGACTTCGACTACTACGACCCGATCACCACCGGCGACTCCACCCTCTCGGCGGTCGTGCAGTCGATCATCGCCGCCGAGGTCGGCTACACCGAGCTGGCCCTGCGCTACTTCTACGCCGCCCTGTTCGTCGACCTCGGCGACCGCCACGGCAACACCTCCGACGGCGTCCACGTGGCCTCCACCGGCGGCGTCTGGACGGCGCTGGTGTGCGGCTTCGGTGGCTTCCGCGACCTCGGCTCGGGCCGTTGGGCCCTCGACCCGCGCCTGCCCGAGGAGTGGAGCTATCTCACCTACCGGCTGACCCTGCGCGGCACCCGCGTCAAGATCACGATCACCGCCGACTCGCTCAGCCTCGAGGTCGAGGAGGGCAAGCGGCCGGTCACCTTCGACGTGCGTGGCACCGAGGTGACCGTCGGCCCCGACCACCCGGTCACGGTGCCACTTGAGGGCCAGGGCCCACGCCTGGAGGGCGAGCCCGCGAACCCGGCGGGAACCCGCCGTGCCGACGGCACCGTCATCACCGCCACGGTGCCCTCGGGCGACTGAACTCCCGCGCCGGCCGAACCCCGGCACCCGTCGTACCGACCGCCGGAGGTTGAGCAAGCGAGCCCCAGCGAGCGCCGACGAAACCCGGCAACCGTCCCTGCCAGCGTTCCCGAGGTCGGTTGCGCTAGGGAACCACGATCACCGGGACCGGTGAGGAGCGCACGATCTTGGTGGCGGTGGAGCCGAGGAACAGGCGCTGCATCAGGCTGGCTGTCGAGGAGCCGACCACCAGCACGTCGCCACGGTCCCAGTCCAGGGAGTCCAGCGCCTCGGACCAGTTCCGGCCCGTGGCGACGGTGGTCTCGACGTCGGAGGGCCGCAGGGCACCCAGGTCGGCGACGGCACGGTCTTGGAGCGCACCGGTGTCCTGGACGTAGGCAGCGAGGATGTCGTCCTCGCCGATCACCTCGGGCGGGTACATCGTCTTGCCTCGGACGCCGAAGGTCACCACCCGTAGCGCGGCGCCGACCTCGGCGCAGATCGCGGCGGTGCGGGTCAGGACGGCGATCGAGGCCTCGTCGCCGCGGAAGGCGCAGGTGGCCCGCGTGACCCGCGCGTCCTCGGGGGCGCGGAAGCCCCGGGTGGCGACGGCCACGGGTATCGAGGAGGAATGCAGCAGCCGGTCGGCGGTCGAGCTGAGGACCACGCTGCCCCAGGCTCCGTCGTGACCAGACCCGACGACGATCATGGAGGCGTCGACCTCGATGGCCTGGTCGATCAGCGTCGCCGCCTCGGACTTGCCGGGCACCGCGACCGCCCGCGCGGGAATGTCGGAGCAGAACTCGGCGAGCACCTGTTGGGCGGCGGCCGCCGTCTGCTGCCCCTGCTCCTGGGCCCACGCCTCGAACTCGCGGTCGGCGGCCCGGGCCGTCGGGGTCGGCCAGGGCGCGGGCACCATGGTGACGACGAGCAGGTCCTGCCCGGCGGATCGGGCGAGGGTCGCGGCCAGCTGCAGCGGCGCGACGTCGCCCTTGAGTGCGGCATAGCCGACCACGAGAGTCATGAACGGTCTCCTTCCGGCACCTCGGTATCGGCCACTTCGCCACGGTTGAGCGCCGCGTGGTGGCGACCCCACAGCAGGTAGAAGGCGAGCACCACGGCGAGCCAGCAGGCGAAGATGATCCAGGTGACGGCGGCGAGGCCGGAGAGCACGTACACGCAGACCGCGATCGTCAGCAGCGGCAGGACGGGGTAGCCCGGCACCCGGAAGGGCCGTTCTAGGTCGGGCTGGGTGCGGCGCAGCACCAGCACGGCCGTGGCGACCACGATGAAGGCGATCAGGGTGCCGATCGAGACGGTGTCCCACAGGTAGTCGGCCGGCACGAAGCCGGCGATCAGCGACACCACGATCGCGACCACCACGGTGTTGAAGGTGGGGGTCAGGGTCCGCGGGTTCACCGCGGAGAACCGCTTGGGCAGCATGCCGTCGCGGCCCATCGCGAACAGGATGCGGGTCTGGCCGTAGACCGTGACCAGGGTGACCGAGAAGATGGAGATCACCGCACCGGCGGCGAGGATCGTGCCGGACACGTGGTTGCCGGTGATGTCGAACAGGATCTTCGACAGGCCGGCGTCCTGCTGCTCGGGATCGGAGAACTTCTCGGCCGGCTGGGCGCCCACCCCGGCCAGCGCGACCAGCACGTAGATGCTGATCACGACGAAGAGCGCACCCATGATCGCGCGTGGCAGCGCGCGCTGTGGATCTCGTACCTCCTCCCCCGCCGTGGACACCGCGTCGAGCCCGATGAAGGAGAAGAAGATCGTGGCGGCAGCGGCGCTGATGCCCGAGGCGCCGGAGTCCCAGAAGCCGCTGAAGTGGTCGGACTTGAAGGCGGTGAACCCGATGACGACGAACATCAGCAGCACGCCCAGCTTGATCATCACCATGATGGTGTTGACCCGGGCCGACTCGCTCGCGCCGCGGATCAGCAGGACCATGCACATCATCACCAGCGCCACCGCCGGCAGGTTGACGATGCCGGTGGTGTTGTCCTCGTAGGGGATCGGCGAGTACGACAGCGCATCCGGCAGGTGCCAGCCGATCAGGCTCTCGAGGAGCTCGTTGAGGTACCCGCTCCAGCCGACGGCCACCGCGGCCGAGCTGACGCCGTACTCGAGCAGCACACACGCGGCCACGACCATCGCCATGAACTCGCCGAGCGAGTGGTAGGCGTAGGAGTAGGTCGAGCCGCTGACGGGGATCGCGCTGGCGACCTCCGCGTAGCAGATCGCCGAGAGGCCGGCCGCCACGCCGGCGACGAGGAAGGCCACGATCACCGCCGGCCCGGCATCGGGCACCGCCTCCTGCAGGACGAAGAAGATGCCGGTGCCGACCGTCGCGCCGACGCCGAACAGCATCAGCTGGAAGGTGCCGAAGCTTCGCTGGAGCTCGGGTCCCCCCTTCTGGGCAGCGATCGGCTTGCGTCGCCACAGCTGGTCGCTCAGACTCAGGGCCACACTCGTACGGTCGCTCATCTCGTCCTCCTCGAGATGGGGCGCGATGCCCCGCGTTCGGGCGACGGTAAACCCTTTCGAGTCCGGTTGGTACCTCCGAATGCCGCCATTTGGTCCTCACCCGCGTGCGCGGGCGGGGTCCGGTCAGACAGACGTCGCGCGCACTAGATGGCCAGGAGCCCGATCGTCGCCACGACCGCCAGCGCGAAGACGCCGAGTGCGATCTGGAGGGCGAAGAGCGTGGTCGACACCGCGCCGCGTTGCACGGGCAGCTCGGCACGCCGCTCCTGGCGCAGGGTCCACAGCAAGGCGGCGCCGATGCCGAGCATCGGTGCCATCGTCGTCCAGTAGCGGGGGCCGCCGATGTGCACGAACGGCTGGGCGAGCAGCCCGATGATGCCGACCTTGAGCAGCACCAGGGTGAGCTGGGTGTCGAAGCGGCGGCGCGTCGCCGCGCCGAGCAGCACGAGCATCACCAGGCAGGCCGGATAGAACGTGCCGAGCGTGAGCACCTCGGCGAGCGGCACGATGTTGTACGGCGCGCCGTCCCACCGCAACAGGGTCGCGAACCTCGCCGGGGTACCGAAGTACCGCGCGGAGTTGATGCCCACGTCGCGCGCATAGGACTGCGCGGTCACGTGGCGGCGCGCGTAGGCCGACATCTCATCGGCGATGGCCAGCTCGCTCAGGCCGGTGGCCCGGCCCTGCTCGCGGGAGTAGCGCAACGGCGAGAACCAGATGCTGGTACCGGGGTCGCACTCCCCGAAGCACACCGTGTCGCGGTCGCCGAACGCGTTGGCGCGCACCGTCGGGACCGACACGGTCGTCAGCACCGGGCCGTTCAGCGACGCCGAGGCTCCGATGCTCCAGGGGGCGAGCAGCCCGACGAAGACGACGCCGGCAGCGACGTAGGTGCCGACCACCCGGAGCCGGTCGGCGCGGCGGGCGAGCACGAGCGAGAGCACGAAGGTGAGTCCGAGCATCCCGACGACGAGCAGGCTCACGCTGGAGCGGAAGTAGACCGCGACGATCGCGTAGATGCCGAGCTTGACGCCGTCGCGCCAGGAGATCGTGCCGTGGTCTCGCGCCGCGCGGAGCATGTCGACGGCCTGGCACAGCATCAGCACCACGAGCAGCCCGGCCGAGGTGTCGCCCCAGGCCGCTGCACCGAAGACTGCGTAGGTCGGCACCAGCCCCGGGAAGACCAGCATCGCGCCGGCCGGCAGGTCGCCGAGCGTACGCCGCACCTTGAGAACCGTGAGCAGCAGCAGGATCGTCGAGAACACCGAAAGGTAGGCCCGCACCAGTGCGAGCGAGGCGCCGGGCACCACCAGGTACAGCGGCGTGAGCACGACCGACATGCCCGGCATGAACCAGCCGCTGCCCACGACGTGCCGCTCGATCTCGGCGGTGTCGGGCGACCGGAGCCACACGACGTCGCGGATCAGGTTCGAGAGGGCTCGACCGGAGTCGAGGTAGAACGCCTCGTCGCCCACGAGTGGGCCGTCGGCGATCCCGAGGTAGGTGATCACCTTCATCAGCACGGCCGCGGCGAAGAGCCAGACCAGGATCCGCGTCGAGCGACCGAGGCCGTCCCAGCGGGCGCGCAGCCGTGCCCGCGTGCCTCCTGCGGGGTCCGCCGGTGGCGAGGTGCGAGTGGCGTCCGTCGTCATGAGCGGTCCGTGAGGTCGGGAGTGAACCGCTTGGTGGAGAAGACGTCGTCGCACTCGGAGCTCGCGGACTGCCGCGAGACCACCGGCAGATCGAGGACGAGCTCCCCGCGGACCACCGCGTCGTCGGCGATGCCCTCGAAGTCGTGAGCCTCGATCCGCACACCGCCGTCGACCCCCGCCGCCGCGAACTGGGCCAGCAGGCGCTCGCGTGCCTCGGCGGCGTCGATCCGGTCGACGTGGAGCACGGTGCGTCGCCGCAGCCCATGTCCGCCGACGGTGTCGCCGTCGCGACGCAGCACGTACTCGAAGTCGGGCACCACGCCACCGGGAAGCGGATAGCAACCGGTGGTGAGCCCGTCGGGCGGGAGCACGGGTCGGTAGTTTCCGGTGACGTCGGCTCGCCCGAACGCCGGGCTCACCGCGACCAAGACGATCACCCCGACGGCGAGCGCCACCCAGACCCGGGCACGGCGGGTGGATGGGACGAGGCGAGTCATGGCGCCCCGATCCTAATCTCGGCGCCGACCTCGACAGGTCCCGGCCACGGAGCCGGGCGCGGATACACTCCGCGCCATGGCCGATGCCGCGACGGAGCAACGCTCCACGCGCCTCCGATCGCGAAGCGTCGGCCTCGTCGGGCCGGTCGTCGGCTGGCTCGTCGTCGGCCTGGTGATCGCGGCCACGGCTGCTGGATTCATCAACCGGCTCCTGCGCCCCGATGAGGCTCCGTACCTGCTGCTGAGTCGCGAGATTCCCGACCATCCGATCGCCGTGGTAGCGATCGTCGCGGTCGTGGCGGCCGGATACATCCTGCTCTTCCGCTGGTGCTGCCACCGGGTAGCGGCCTGGCGCGACGGCGTCCGGGCCCCCGTACCCGCGACGGGCAGCCGCCGCGCGCGCCTGGCCCGGTTCGTCGATCACGTGTTCGGGCGCTGGTACCGCATCGCGGCTCTGCTCGCCCTCGTGTGGCTGCCGTTCTACCTGACGTCGTTCCCGGGGCAGCCCAGCCCCGACGCCGCGAACATGTTCGCCGAGTTCCTCCAGCGGCGTTCGGACTTCACGGGCGCTGGTCCGTTCGCCCCGGCCGACCAGACGGCGCCCTACATCGACTACCCGACGTCGTTCTACCTGCTCGACAACGGCCAACCGGGCACCGACAGCATGTGGTCGAACCACCATCCGTTCTTCGTCATGCTCGGCTACGGCTCGCTGGGGTGGGTGAGCATCCAGCTGTTCGGCAGCCTGATGCCGGCGATCGTGCTGATCTCGCTGGCCTCCGCACTGTTCACCCTCGTCGCCTTCGGTCGCGCCCTCTCCCTGCTCGGCAGCCTGGTGCCGAGCTGGTGGCACCGAGGCCTCGCCCTCGCGCTCACCGCGCTGAGTCCGCTGATCGCGCTGTGGAGCATGGCCGAGCACAAGAACCAGTGGTTCTGCGCGGCCTTCGTGTGGTGGCTGGCGCTGCTGGCCAAGCGGATGCACTCCGACCGGCCGGCCGGTCGCCGCTGGTACGCCGAGACCATCGCGATGTCGCTGATCATGGCGTTGAGCGTTCAGTTCGGCTGGATCGTGCTGGTCGCCCAAGCAGCCGCCATGCTGTTCACCCGGCAGCGTGCCGCCGGCGTCGTCGCCGTCGGCCTGCCCGCGTTGCTGGTCTTCGGCACCATCTCGCTCATCACCGCCAGCGGCACCGCGATCCCCTCCGACCCCGTGGAGACCAAGGGCGTTCAGATGCAGCTGCTCGCCCTGACGCTGCGCGAGCATCCGGACGCGCTGACCGCCACCGAACGCGACGAGCTGTCGAGGATCTTCGACCTCGATGAGATGGTCGAGGTCTTCGACCCGTCCAACTCCGATCCGGTGAAGTCGACCGGCCCGCTGGAGCGCAAGACCTTCAGCTTCCACTACCAGACCGTGCAGCCCGAGGACTGGGACGTGCTCAACGGGATCGTGGTGCGGCTGGCAACGGAGTATCCGGGCACCTTCGCGGACGGGCTCTTCCTCAAGTCCTACCGCTACCTCGATCCGTTCGACGAGGGCACCGACTGGTACCCGCCCTGGTCGCCGCGCTACGAGCGCGAGGTCGCCGGCTATCGGGTCGCCCCGGTGCCCGTCAACGCCACCCTGCGCGGCGGCGTCCGCGATGTCGCCAACGCCTGCTACGGCTGGTTCGCGTGCCGCCCGATCGTGTCGCACGGGCCCCGGACGATCGCGGTCGTCCTCCTGCTGGCCGCGGCGATCGCCGTCCGGCGGCGCTACGCCTGGCTGTGGGCGCTCCCGTTCGCGCTGCAACTGGGCATCGCCGGCGTCTCACCACTCAGCGCGGGCGGACGCTACGTGCTGGCCTTCACCTACGCGCTCGGGCTGGTCGTGCTGATGCTCGCAATCAGCGATCGCGCGGGTGATCGGGGGGCGTCGGATGCGGATCTACCGGATCGGGGCGATCGGCTCGGGGACGATCCGGCGTCCCCGCCGCACCGAACACCCAGCGGTAGCCCAGGAAGTTACTGACCATCCCGACCCCCATCGCAGCGACCTTCGCCAGTGGCGCGGCGATGTCATGGGAGAGGTCCGGGACCACGACGTCGGCGAGGCCGAGCACCCCGAGGATCACCAGCGACTGCACCACGAGACCGCTGAACAACGTGACTGCGACGAAGGCGACATAGGCACGCAGGCCGGCGCCCTCGGCGCGGAAGACCCAGGCCCGGTTGAGGAAGAAGCTGATCGTCATCACCACGATCGTGGACACGACGTTCGCGATCACCGGCGGCAGACCGACGGCGACCGCCAAAGCCGTGAACAGGAGCAGGTCCAGGCCGGTGTTGAAGAGACCGACGATGAGATACCGGCGCGCACTGCCGCCGAGGTCGTCCGAGGCCACGATCAGGCGGACAGCTGGAGGTAGAACAGACGGCGGGTCTCCCGGATGCCGCGCATCACCGCGTTCATCACCATACCGATACCGAGCGCGAGGGCGCCGAGCACCATGAGCGACGACGCCAGGATCGCGGTGGGGAAGCGCTCGACCTGGCCGGTGTCGATGTAGTCGGCCACGACCGGGATGCCGAGCAGGAGGCCGACGAGGGCACACAGCAGGCCGAAGAGTCCGCACACGAACAGCGGGCGCTCGTGGAGCATCAGGTGGCCGAGCAGGCCGAGGATCTTGAAGCCGTCACGGAAGGTGCGCAGCTTGGACTCCGAGCCCTCCGGCCGGTCCTGGAACCCGATCGGCACCTCGGCCTGCGGGACCCGGAGGTTCGCGGCGTGGATGGTCAGCTCGGTCTCGATCTCGAACTCCTGGGAGTTCGCCGGGAACGACTTGATGTAGCGCCGCGAGAACGCGCGGTAGCCCGAGAGCATGTCGGTGACCGGCTCTCCGAACATCTTGCTGGTCAAGGCGTTGAAGACCTTGTTGCCCATGGCGTGACCCGGGCGGTAGCTGCCGTCCTCGTTGGTGTCGACCCGGACCCCGACGACGTGGTCGAGCGGACCGGAGACGAGCGTCTCGATGAGCCGCGGGGCCGCGGAGGCGTCGTAGGTGTCGTCGCCGTCGATCATGAGGTAGACGTCGGCCTCGATGTCGGCGAAGGCCCGCCGCACGACGTTGCCCTTGCCCTTGCGCCGCTCGGTGCGCACGATCGCGCCGGCCTCCGCGGCGACCTGAGAGGTCTTGTCGGTGGAGTTGTTGTCGTAGACGTAGATCTCGGCGGTCGGCAGCGCGGCGCGCAGGTCGCCGACGACCTTGGCGACCGTGAGCTCCTCGTTGTGGCACGGCACGATCGCCGCTATCCGGAGCTCTTCGAATGACATGTCTTCCTCGGTGGTCGTCTCGCCCGACGTGGGTGTCGCGGGCCGACCCGGTGCGGGTCGGACGACGGCCACTGTAGCCAGCCGTGGCCACACGGCTCGATTCCGCTCGGTCACGCAATAGCCCGCTGGGGTCATCTCGCCTGGCCCAAGCGGGTCAGGCGGGGCGCCGCCGAGAGTCCAAGGATCTGGGCATGGCTACCAAGCGACCCTCTGCGCCGATGATCGGCCTGCTCCTCGTGCTCCTCATGTTCGGATCGATCGGTGCCGCCGACGCGGCCGGCCTGACGGTCCGCAAGGTCAAGCAGATCGCCGCCCAGGTGATCGCGAAGAAGGCACCCACCCTCACCGTGGCCCGCGCGAGGTCCGCCGACCGCGCGAGGACCGCCGATCAACTGGCGGGCCGAGCCCCCGCGACCTACCTCGACCGCGCCGTAGGCGGCTTCGCGCCCTCGGTGCCCCTGAGCGCCGGGGTACGCACCCAGGTCATCGCGCCGATCACGATCACCGTGCCGCCGGGCGTCGGCTTCGTCCACGCGACCGGACAGATCGGCTACAACGGGCCCGCGAACAGCCTGACGGTGACCTGGGTGGGCGCCGACTCGGAGGCCTGCGCCGATGGCGTCGGACTCGGCTACGACCGGCGCACCTTCGGCGGCGTCGACGGCTCCTCCCGCGACCTCGCCGTCCAAGACATCCTGTTGCCGGTGACGCCGGGCGTGCACACCTTCCAGCTGTGTGGGTACCTCACCCAGGCCGGGACGGCCCTGCAGTCATCCCTCA
This sequence comes from Nocardioides epinepheli, assembly GCF_037936805.1. Classification (NCBI taxonomy): domain Bacteria; kingdom Bacillati; phylum Actinomycetota; class Actinomycetes; order Propionibacteriales; family Nocardioidaceae; genus Nocardioides; species Nocardioides epinepheli. Next base: position 66,518 of record NZ_JBBMMC010000020.1, read on the forward strand.
CCGTGGAGACAGTGGCCGGCAACGCGGCCGGCGGGACGAGCGCACCGCGGACCGGCGCCGCGCCGCGCGGCGACATCCTCGGCCGCTAGTAGCGTGTCGCTCGACGGGCTCAAGGACCGGCCCCGCTCAGGACGACCACCGGTGTTCAGGCCAGTCGAGATCGCGCAGGCAACGGCTCCTCCTATGCCGGACAGGCCCCGATCGACCGAATGCGCGCCGCGTGGCCCAACGCGGCCCTGGTCCACCTGCCCGTGCGTGCATGCCTCCTGGCTCAACCAGGTCGAGATCTACTTCTCGATCCTGCAACGCAACGCCACCGCGACCGGCGACTTCGCCGACCTCAACGACCTAGCCAACCGGATCCTCGCCTACGTCCGCTGTGGATGGGCCTGGCTGGAGGCGTGGATCTGGTGGTGGTGGAAGGGGCAGTGGAGTCGGGCGTCGTGGGTGTTGGTGTGACCGCCGTCTTGCCACGAGTGGGAGTGGTGGGTGTGGCAGTAGGCGGCGGGGGTGTCGCAGCCTTCTGTTTGGCAGTGGTCCTGTTGGAGGCCGATCGCGATCCGTTGGGCGGGGGTGTGGAACCGGCGGGTGCGGCCGAGGTCGAGGACCTCGCTCTTGCCGCCGAGGACGGCGGGGATGATCCCGGCTTCGCACGCCAGCCGCCTGGCCTGGCCGGGTGAGATCGCAACACCGGTGTCGAGGTGGGCCGC
>NZ_JBBMMC010000021.1:0-3567 GCF_037936805.1 Nocardioides epinepheli
AGGTTGAGCAAGCCGGGAGGGCGAGGAACGAGCCCGCCTGACAGTCGGCCGCCGACGAAACCTCCCAACCGACCTCGGGAACCCTGGCAGCGCCGGTTGCCGGGGTTTCGTCGGCGCTCGCTGGCGCTCGCTTGCTCAACCTCCGGCCGAGGCCGGTGCGGACGGTCGCCGGGGTCTCGCTGGCGCTCGCTTGCTCAACCTCCGGCCGAGGCCGGTCCGGACGGTCGCCGGGGTTCGATCAATCAACGAGCGCTGGCTTGCTCAACCTCCGGGCGCCCGGAGGTTGAGCAAGCAGGGCGCGTCAGGCCTGGCGACGGCGGCGGATCAGCAGCAGCGCGCCGCCGGCGGTGAGCAGCAGGCCGAGGAGCAGCAGCGCGAGGGCCGGGCCACCGGTGTTCGGAAGCCAGCCGTCGGGGCCGTCAGGACCCTCGGGCCCGGGCCCGTTCGGGCCGCCGGAGTCCGCCTCGTCGACCGGCACGATCACCGTCGACTCGTCGCTGTCGACCTGGGTGCCGACGACCGAGTCGCCCGAGGCGGTCGCGACGTTGCGGATCCCCTTATCGTCGCGGACGTCGGCGGCGGTGACGGTGTAGACGGCACGGCAGGTGGTGCTCTCACCGGGCGCCAGCGTCGTCTTCTTGCAGGTGATCGTGACGCCGGCCGCGTCGAGCATCGGGTCGTCGATCTCGATGCCGGTGAGCTTGACGCCGCCGGTGTTGGTCACCTTGAAGGTGTAGCGGATCTTCTCGCCCGCATCGGCCTTCTCGTCGCCGTCCTTGTCGAGGAGCGTGGCGCGCTTGACCAACGCGATGCCCGGAGGAGCGTCGTCGGTCGCGACGGTCGCGGAGTCGTCGGCGCTGGTGACGGGCTCGCCGTCGATGTCCTCACCGGTCGCGTGGGCGACGTTGACGACCTCGCCCGCGCGCACGTCGGCGGCGGTGATCACATACGGGCCGTCGACGGTGCAGGTCGCCTTCTCCCCCGGCGCGAGCGTCGTCGGGGAACAGGTGATGGCGATCCCGGCTGCCTCGAGCATCGGGTCGACGACGTCGACGCCGCGCACCGGCACGTTGCCGGTGTTGGTGACGGTGAACGCGTAGGTGATCTCGTCACCGGCGTCGACCAGACCGGAGTCGTTGGTGTCCTCGATGTTCGCGACCGACTTCACCAGCTCGATCGCGGGCGCGGGCGTGCCGACGGTCGTGGTGGTCGAGTCGGTGGAGGACACGTCCGGGCCGCGTGGCGGGGTGCCGGTCGCGGTGGCGGTGTTGACCACGGTGCCGCCCTCGTCGGCCGCGGTGATCGTGTACGGCGCCGCCGTACACGTCGCCGATTCGGTCGGGGCGAGCGCGGTCGGTGCGCAGGTCACCGCGCCGAGCAGCGGGTCGGTGACCCGGACCGGGTCGAGGGTCACGTTGCCGGTGTTGGTGACGGTGAAGGTGTACCGGATCTGGTCACCGGCGTCGACCAGGCCGGAGCCGTTGGTGTCGTCGACTCCGGCGACCTGCTTGTCCAGCGCGATCGACGGGGTGTCGATCTCGGTGGTCTCGGTGTCGGTGTCGGTCACCTCGGTCGGGACCCCGGGGCCGGTCGGCGGGGTGCCGTGCGCGGTCGCGGTGTTCACCACCGTGCCGGCGGTCTCGTCGGCTGCGGTGACCTCGTACGGGTCCGCCGTGCAGTTGGCCACCGCTCCGGGCGCCAGCGTGGTCGGAGTGCAGACCACGTTGTCCAGCTTCGGGTCATCGACCTCGACCTGCGAGAGCGGCACGTTCCCGGTGTTCGTGACCGTGAACGAGTAGGTGATCAGGTCACCAGCATCGGTGAACCCGGAGCCGTTCACGTCGTCGATGCCCACCACGGACTTGTCCAGCTGGACCGACGGCGCCGGCGTCGAGACCGGGGTCGAGGTCGAGGAGCTGTCCTTCACGTCGGGGCCCCGCGGCGGGGTGCCGGTGACGGTGGCGGTGTTGACCAGGTTCGTTCCCTGGTCGGACTGCTTGATCGTGTACGGCGCCGCCGTGCAGGTCACCGACTCCGTCGGCGCCAGCGCGTTCGGCGAGCACGTCACGGTGCCGAGCATCGGGTCGTCGACCTGGACCGGGTCGAGGGTCACGTTGCCGGTGTTAGTGACGGTGAAGGTGTAGGTGACCTCGTCACCGGCGTCGACCAGACCGGAGTCGTTGACGTCGTCGATCGAGGCGACCTGCTTGACCAGCGAGATCGACGGGGTGTCGACGTCGGTCGTGGTGGTGTCGTCGTCGGTGACGTCGTTGGGGACTCCCGGGCCGGTCGGCGGAGTGCCGTGCGCGGTCGCGGTGTTCACGACCGTGCCGGCGGTCTCGTCGGCCGCGGTCACTTCGTACGGGTCGGCGGTGCACGTCGCCGTGGCGCCGGGTGCCAGCGTGGTCGGTGTGCAGACCACGTTGTCCAGCTTCGGGTCGTCGACCCGCACCGAGCTCAGCGGCACGTTGCCGGTGTTGGTCACGGTGAACGAGTAGGTGATCAGGTCGCCGGTGTCGGTGACGCCCGAGCCGTCGACGTCGTCGATCCCGGCGACCGACTTCTGCAGCTCGATGGATGGGGCCGGCGTCGAGATCGGCGTCGACGTCGTGTCGGTGTCGGTCACCTCGGGCGGAACACCGGGGCCGGCCGGCGGGGTGCCGGTGGCGGTCGCGGTGTTGACCAGCGTGGTGCCCTGGTCGGACTGCTTGATCGTGTACGGGTCGGCCGTGCACGTGGCCACTCCACCGGGAGCCAGCGAGGTCGGGGTGCAGGTCACCGCGTCCGCACCCAGCAGGGGGTCGTCGACCTCGACCTGCGAGAGCGGCACGTTGCCGGTGTTGGTGACGGTGAAGGTGTAGGTGATCTCGTCACCCGCATCGGTCAGACCCGAACCATTGGTGTCAGCGATGCCCGCCACCGACTTGTCGATCTGGATCGCCGGGCCGGGGGTCTGGACCGTGGTGGTGGTGGAGTCGGTGGCCGAGACGTCCGGGCCGCGGGGCGGGGTACCGGTCGCGGTGGCGGTGTTCACCACGGTGCCGCCCTGATCGCCGGGCTGGATGACGTAGGGGGCGGCGGTGCAGGTGACCGACTCCGTCGGCGCCAACGCGTTCGGAGAGCAGGTCACCGCACCGACCAGCGGGTCGTTGACCTGGACCGGGTCCAAGGTCACGTTCCCGGTGTTGGTCACGGTGAAGGTGTAGGTGATCTCATCACCCGCATCGACCAGACCCGAGTCGTTGACGTCCTCGATCGAGGCGACCTGCTTGTCCAACGCGATCGACGGAGTGTCGATCGGCGTCGTGGTGGTATCGGTGTCGGTCACCTCGGCCGGAACACCCGGACCCGCCGGCGGGGTGCCGTGCGCGGTCGCGGTGTTCACCACCGTGCCGGCGGCCTCATCAGCCGCCGTCACCACATACGGGTCGGCCGTGCAGTTGGCCACCGCGCCGGGCGCCAGCGTGGTCGGAGTGCACACCACGTTCGTCAGCTTCGGGTCATCGACCCGCACCGAGCTCAGCGGCACGTTGCCGGTGTTGGTGACGGTGAAGGAGTAGGTGATCT
>NZ_JBBMMC010000021.1:3914-66782 GCF_037936805.1 Nocardioides epinepheli
TCACCCGCATCGACCAGACCCGAGTCGTTCGTGTCCTCGATCGAGGCGACCTGCTTGTCCAACGCGATCGACGGAGTATCGATCGGCGTCGTGGTGGTATCCGTGTCAGTCACCTCGGCCGGAACACCCGGACCCGCCGGCGGGGTGCCGTGCGCGGTCGCGGTGTTCACCACGGTGCCGGCGGCCTCATCAGCTGCGGTGACCACATACGGGTCGGCCGTGCAGTTGGCCACTGCGCCGGGCGCCAGCGTGGTCGGAGTGCACACCACGTTCGTCAGCTTCGGGTCATCGACCCGCACCGAGCTCAGCGGCACGTTGCCGGTGTTGGTGACGGTGAAGGAGTAGGTGATCTCGTCGCCCGCATCGGTCACACCCGAGCCGTCGACGTCGTCGATCGCGGAGACGGACTTGTCCAGCTCGATCGACGGCGCCGGCGTATCCACCCGCGTGCTCGTCGAGTCGGTGTCGGTCACGTTGGGGCCTGACGGCGGCTTGCCCGTAGCGGTCGCGGTGTTGACCACATTGCCGCCCTGGTCGGACTGCTTGATCACATACGGGTCGGCCGTGCAGGTGGCGACCCCGCCGAGGCCCAACGACGTCGGCGTACACGTCACCGCACCCAGTAGCGGGTCGTTCACCTGCACCTGCGACAACGGCACGTTCCCGGTGTTGGTCACCGTGAAGGTGTAGGTGATCTCGTCACCCGCATCGGTCAGACCCGAGCCATTGGTGTCGGCGATCCCGGCAACAGTCTTCTTCAGGTCGATCGCAGGAGCGGGCGTGCCGACCTCGGTGGTCGTGCTGTCGGTGGCCGTGACGTCGGCGCCCGTGGGCGGGGTGCCGTGGGCGGTCGCGGTGTTCACGACCTCCTCTGCCGTCTCGTCGGCCGTGGTGATCACATACGGGTTGGCCGTGCACGTAGCCACTCCGCCGGGCCCGAGCCGCGTCGGGGTGCAGGTGAGGCCGGTCAGCTTGGGGTCGGTGATGCGCACCGGGTCGAGGGTCACGTTGCCGGTGTTGGTGACCGTGAATCGGTAGTGGATGCGGTCGCCGGCGTCGACCAGGCCGGAGCCGTCGACGTCGTCGATGTGATCGACGACCTTGTCGAGGGTGAGCAAGGGCTTGGGCGTGAGGAGGACCGTGGCGGTGGCTGTGTTGCTCGTGACGGTGTCACCCACCGGACCGGTGCCGGTGGCCTTGGCGTTGTTGACGACGCGGCCGGCGTCGACGTCGCCCTGCTTGAGGGAGTAGCTGCCGGTGCACGTGGTCGAGGCACCGGGCGCCAGCGTGGTCGCTACGCAGGTGACCGCACCGATCAGCGGGTCGTCGACCTTGATGCCAGTGAGGGTGACCTGGGAGTTGTTGGTGACGGTGAACTTGTAGTTCACGACGTCGCCGACGTCGTCGCGGTTGTTGCCGTTGGTGTCGACGATCAGGCCGGAGATCTCCTTGACCAGACCGAGGCTCCGGGTGGGCACCGCGGGGGGAGCCGAGCAGGCACTGTTGTTGCCCGACGGGCCCGCCTCCTGCCCGGCGGGCAGCGAGGCGGCGTTGTAGAGACCGGTGCCAGTGCCGCTGCACGGTGCGGCGCCGGCGGTGCCGCGGTAGTGGAAGGTGACGTCGACGGTGTACGTGTGCGTGGCATTGCGGGCGATCGGTGTGCCGGCACCAGTCAGCGTGAAGGGTCCCGCTCCGTTGCCCGAACCGGCGGCCGGCGCCTGCCCGGCGCTCGCGGTGGCGGTCCAGCTGGCGCCGTTGACGACGAGCTCGGGCGAGAACTGCGGGGTGTCGACCAGCGAACCGTAGGTCGTCGCGCGGCCGGTGTTGGCGACGGTGACCTGGTAGCGGGCGGTGTAGTCGCCCGACGCCGTCGGGCCCGACGTGCTGACGTAGGACTTGCTGACGTCGAGGGCGTCGGGTCGCTGCGTGTTGGTGACGGTGCACACGACGTCCTGGTTGGGCAAGAGTCCAGCCGCGCGGGTCCAGGACCCGGCAGCACCCGCCGTCATGGAGACGGCGGCGTTGCCGTTGGCGCGATCGACGCAGGAGATCGTGGCGTCGTAGTCGGACAGCGGGCTGGCCGACCCGGGCGCCATCTGGTCGGAGATCGAGAACGAGGCGTTCTCGTTGAGGTAGGTGGCGGGGATCGTCGCGCTGGTGTTGGTGCCGGTCGTCGTCGCCGTGTACGTGCCCGGCTGCATCGCAGGTCCGGTCGCGGAGATCGTGAACTGGTCGCTGGCATCGCTACGACCGTTGACCTGCTTGACGACGGTGAGCTTGGGAGCACTGGCGATGCGGACCTGGTAGTCCTCGACCTCGCCGGCCAGAGACAGGCCGGTGGGAGCGAGGGTGTCGGTCGGTCCGACCATCCGGAGTCGCAGGATCGTCGTCGTGGTGCCAGGGGGCAGCGTGCTGGGGACCGTCCACGTGAGCCGCCCGCCGCTGGTGGTGAGCGTGTTGGACTGCTCGCCGGCCTCGAAGGTGCCATTGGCGTTGAGGTCGAGCCACGCCGCCACCTTGCCGGCGCCCTGGAAGGGCACGTTCTGGGCAAGCGTGTAGGTCGCACCGGGTTTGAGGACCAGTGTGGTCGGCGTTCCCGCGGGTTGGCCCAGGCTCAGCGCGTCCTCGTCGGCGTTCGGCCCGAACAGAGGGTCGCCGGTGATGTCGTCGCCGCGCGCGTCTGCGCTCACCGGCGAGGTGACCTCCGGGTCGACGGTGTTACCCAGACGCTGGGTCGGCTGCGCGATGTTGGCGAGATTGAAGTTGGAGAACAACGGCTGCCCGCGGTCGGTGCCTCCCTGGGAGGGCGGCAGTCCGGTGGCGGCGTTCACCGTTCCTCCGGTGAAGTTGTACTGCAGCGCGGAGGAGGCCGCACCGTAGCTGGCCGGCGCGTCACCGAAGTCGACCTGGAGCGCGACACCGAGAGCGATGGCGCTGTAGCCGCGACCCTTGACGATGACGTCCTTGGCCGACGTGGCGTTCTCCATGAAGGCGACGGCACTCGGTGCGGGCCACAGGTTGGTTGCGCCGGCGGCCTCACAGGTGTCGGCCGGCGAGCCGTAGAGCTCCAGCCTGTTGGTCGTCGCGCTGCGCCACGCGGTGGCCTCGACGGTGCACTGCGGGCCGCGGACCCGGTCGATGATCCGCCAGGTGACAGGGTCGGTACCGGACGGGACCGGCGTGGCCCCGACGTGCTCCTCCACGCTGGAGGACTCGGCGTCGGCCATCACCAGACCGGTGAGGTCGAAGGGCTGCCCCGACAGGGTCGCCGAGCAGTTGAAGTCGAAGACGGTGGTGCCGGTGTTGTTGACGTTGGCGAGACCGGCGACGAGCTGGTTGGCGCCGTCGGTCCCGCCGATGTTGTAGAGGTTGTCGAAGCCGTCGGCCCGCCACGTGCCCGACTTGTACGGGTGCAGGACGTCGCCGCGGATGTTGCTGATCGTGCAGGTCGTGCGCAGCGTCTGCCCGGCGATCACCGTGTCGACGGACTTGGTGAGAGTGGAGCCGGGCTGGATCCGGTCGTTGGGGTCACCCCACGTCATCCACTGGATCATCGGCTTGAACCGGCCGGATCCCCCAGTGGCCACGGCAGCAGATGCTGGGGCTGGGACGACAACCTGCGAGCCCAGTCCCACGACCAAGCCCGTCACGATGAGGCACAGGATCAGTCCCGCACCACGCAGCGCACGCATTCAACTACCCCCAAGTAGTACATTCTCGCGCCTGCCGCACCTAGCACAGGCGAACCGGAATCGTATCGGGAGTAACGGGTTTTCATCAGTTTTCAACGCGACCCGCGGGTGAGGTCGGTCACGACTCGACCGTTCGCTCCGAGCGCAGCGGGGGCTCCGATCAGATCAACGCGCTCCAGGTAACGGGACCCACCACGCCGTCGGCGACGAGACCCGACCGCGACTGGAAGCTCGCGACCGCCGTGCGCGTCACGCCCCCGAAGCCGCCGTCGACCAGGAGGCCGGCTCCGTGGTTGTTGAGCGCCTCCTGGAGGGCGCCGACCTTGGCGCCGGAGGCCCCGCTCACCAGCCGCTGGGTGAACGCGGCCCAGGAATAGTCACCGACCAGCCCGTCGGCCACGAGCCCCTTGATGCCCTGAACGGCCCGGACCGCGGTCGTGGTGACGGCCCCGAACCCGCCGTCGGCGAGGAGGCTGCGGCCCTCGCCGTTCAGCAGGCGTTGGAGGACCTTCACCGTGCCGCCCGAGGCGCCCTGGGAGATGCTCGGGAAGCCGGTCGACCCGACCGGGGTGCTCGAGGCGAGCCGTACGCCCTGCGCGGCGAGGAAGGCCTTGGCATCGATCTTCTGGCTGGCCGCCGGCCCCCAGTGGATCTCGAAGTGCAGGTGGTTCCCGGTGGGCCCGAGCGTGTTGCCGGTGTTGCCTACCGAGCCGACGTACTGACCACGCGAGACCACCTGTCCCAGCGCGACGGCGGCCACGGTGAGGTGGCCGTAGTAGCTGTAGCGGCCGTCAGCGTGCTTGAGCCAGACGCCGTTGCCCGTCCGGCCCGCGATGATGTGCGCGACCTTGTGTCCGCGGTAGCAGCCGTTGTAGACACCGACGACCGTGCCGTCGGCAGCGGCATACACCGGCGTCTTCGGTCCGGACGGGATGTCCCACCCGAGGTGCCCGGAGTAGGTGGTCGGCGTAGGTCCGAGTACCGGGTTCGACCAGGCGGCGCCGGCCGCCGCCGCCGGGGAGACCGCGGCCCCGACCGCGATGCCGGCACCCAGCGCCGCCGAGAGTCCGAGGAACGTGCGACGGCGCAGAGCCGGAGCTGTCATGGGGCCACTCCCGAGGTGTCGAGGACGGTCCACGACTCTACGGTCGGGGACGAGGCTGAGCGAGGGGGATTCCCCTCGCTCGGCCGCGACCCGAGAACGTCAGACCGCGACCATCGAACGCACCGAGGTGGCGCCCGCGACCGGGCTCAGCCACACCCGGGCACCCTCGGCGAGGTCGAGGGACCGGGCGTGGGTGCGGGTCAGGACGACCAGGACGTCGGCGCCGTCGTCGGTGGCGACGGTGAGACGGACCTCGAAGCCGACCCGGAGCATCCGGGTGATCGTGCCGGAGATCGCGCCCTTGGCGAGCGGGTCGAGGGCGACGTCGATGTCGTGCGGGCGCAGCGTCTGCCCACCGAGGTGCGTGACCTCGCCCAGGAAGCCCATCACGAACGGGTTGGCCGGCGCGTCGTAGAGGTCGTCCGGCGAGCCGATCTGCTCGACCCGGCCCTCGTTGATCACCACGATCTCGTCGGAGACCTCCATGGCCTCCTCCTGGTCGTGGGTCACGAACACGGTGGTCACGTGCACCTCGTCGTGCAGTCGGCGCAGCCAGTCGCGCAGCTCCTTGCGGACCTTCGCATCCAACGCACCGAACGGCTCGTCGAGCAGGAGGACGTTCGGCTCGACGGCCAGCGCTCGCGCCAGTGCGAGCCGCTGCCGCTGGCCACCCGAGAGCTGGCCCGGGAGCCGGTTCTCGAACTGGGAGAGGTGCACCAGCTTGAGGAGCTCGGCGACCTTCGCCTTGACCTCCGCCTTGGGCCGCTTGCGGATCTCCAGGCCGAAGGCGACGTTCTTGGCCACCGACATGTGCTTGAACACCGCATAGTGCTGGAACACGAAGCCGACGTTGCGCTTCTGCGGCGGCAGGTGCGTGGCCTCGCGGCCGGCGATCTCGACCGTCCCGCTGTCGGAGGACTCCAGCCCCGCGATGATGCGCAGCAGCGTCGACTTCCCACCACCACTGGGCCCGAGCAGGGCGGTCAGCTGCCCGGTCGGGATGGACACGTTGATGTCCTCGAGGGCGACGAAGTCGCCGTAGCTCTTGTTGACTCCACGTACTTCGATGCTCACGACTGGTCCTCCGGCTTGCGAATGAGTGAGACGACGATCAGTGCGAGCACCGAGGCAAGCACCAGCACGAACGCGGCGGCGTAGGCGGTCGACTCGTCGTAGTTGTTGTAACGGTTCTGGATGAGCAGGGTCGCCGTCTCGCCGCGGAACTCCGCGCCGGGACTGACGATCTTGACCGCCCCGAACTCCCCGAGCGAGCGGGCCATGCTGAGCACGACGCCGTAGACGATGGCCCACTTGATGCTGGGCAGCGTGATGCGGCGGAAGGTCTGCCACCCGCTGGCGCCGAGGCTGCTGGCTGCCAGCTCGGCGTCGGTGCCGATCTCCTCGAGCACCGGCACGACCTCGCGGATCACCAGCGGCAGGCTCACGAACGCCGTGGCCATGATCAGGCCCGGGGTGCTGCCGATGATGAACAGGCCCGCGGACTCCAGGCGCTGGCCGAACCAGCCCGAGCCGCTGCTGTAGGCCAGCACCAGCGCGAGACCGACGACGACGGGCGAGACCGACATCGGCAGGTCGATCAGCACCGAGAGGATGCGACGCCCGGGGAACCGGTAGCGCACGATGAGCAGCGAGATCCCGACCCCGAACACGGTGTTGATGACGACGGCCCAGAAGGCGACCGTGAGCGTCAGCCCGAAGGCGTAGGTGACCGCCGGGTCCTGCAGGCGCTCGACGAAGGCGCCGAAGCCGCCGGCGGCGGAGTCTCCGACCGGCGCGAACGTGCGTCGCACGACCTCGCTGAGCGGCCAGACGACCAGCACGAACAGGTAGGTGATGACGAACGCGCGGAGCAGGTAGGTGACCGGCCCCTTGCGACGGCGGATGGTGGAGGTGTCAGCCACGGCGCGCCACCCTTCTCGAGATGAGGTCGAGCGCGACGATCACGACCACGGCCACCAGGAGCAGGAGGACTGCCACAGCCGCGGCGCCGGTCTGGTTGTCACCCTCGAGGAACTTGAGGATCTTCAGCGAGGCGACCTCGGTCTTGTAGGGCGTGTTGCCCGAGATGAGCACCAGGGAGCCGAACTCGCTGATCGCGCGCGCGAAGCCGAGCGAGGCGCCCGCGGCGATGGCCGGCACCAGGCTCGGCAGGATGATGCGGCGGAACGTCGTGAAGCGGGAGGCCCCGAGCGACGCGGCGGCCTCGTCGACGTCGGCGTCGAGCTCGATGAGCACCGGCTGCACGGTGCGGACGACGAACGGCAGCGTCACGAACAGGAGCGCGACGAAGATGCCCGTGCGCGTGTTCACGATGTTGATGCCGACCGGGCTCTCCGGGCCGTACAGGCTCAGCAGCACCAGACCCGCGACGATCGTCGGCAGCGCGAACGGGATGTCGATGATCACGTCGATGATCCGCTTGCCGAAGAACTGGTCGCGGACCAGCACCCAGGCGATGATCGTGCCGACCACGACGTTCACCGCGGTGACCAGCAGCGCCTGGACGACGGTGAGCCGCAGGGCGGCGAAGGTCTGGGGGTCGGTGAGGGTGCCCCAGAAGGGGCCCCAGCCGCCTTCGACGGTGACCCCGACGACGGCCGCGAGCGGCAGCATCACCAGGATGCTGAACCACACCAGCGCGATGCCGAGGCCCAGGCCCGACGTGGGAGTCAGGCTGAACAGGCCGCCACTGGGCCGGCGCTTGGAACGCGCCGGCCCAGTGGGCTGTACGAGGGTGTCACTCACCGCTTCGTTGCTGCGTCGTACAGCTTGTTGAACCGGAGGACCTCGCCGTCGGAGCCGAACCACTCCTCGTTGATCGCGTCCCAGCCGCCGAGGTCGGCCGCCGTGCTCAGGTCACTGGGGACCGGGAACGGGTTCGACGGGTCGTTGGCGCCCTCGACCTCGACACCGGTGATGTCGAAGCCCACGGGGCGGAAGCCCTTCTTGACGAACTCGGTCTGCCCGGCCTCGCTCTCGACGTAGGCGAGCCAGTCCGCGGCCTGGGGGCTGGCGTCCTCGAGGATGGCGCCGGGGTTCTCGATGAGGAAGGAGTGGTCGGGCACGATGTAGTCGAGCTTCTCGCCCTGCTGCTTGGCGAGGATCGCCTCGTTCTCATAGGTGATCAGCACGTTGCCGACGCCCTTCTGGAACGCCTCGGTGGCCTCGCGACCGCTGGCGGCCCAGCTGGTGACGTGCGAGAAGACGTCGGTGAGGTACTTGTCGGCCTCCGCCTCGCTCATGCCGGAGTTGATGGCGTAGGTGTACAGCGCCAGCACGTTCCACTTGGCCGCGCCCGAGCTGGCGGGGTCGGCGGTGACGATCTTGACGTCGTCGCGGGTCAGGTCGGACCAGTCCTTGATCCCGAGCGGGTTGCCCTCAGGCACCACGATGACCGCGATCGAGCTGGAGACGATCCCCTTGTTCTCCCCCGCGTTCCAGTCATCGGCCACGAGTCCGGCGTCGACGAGGCGGGTCATGTCGGGCTCGAGGGAGAAGTGGACGTAGTCGACGTCCTTGCCGTCGGTGTCGACGACCTTGCGGCTCTGGTCACCGGAGGCGCCGTAGGAGCCCGAGACGCGGACGTCCTTGCCCTCCTCGGTCTTGTTCCACTGCTCTGCGATGGCCTTGTTGGCGGCCTCGGGGACCGCGAAGCCCACGATGTTGACCGTCTCCTGGTCGCTGTCTCCTCCACCCGATGCCGAGCTGCATCCGGTCAAGGCCAGCACCCCGGCAGCCACGACTGCCGCAACCTTGAACGTCCTCTTCATTGCTGTCCTGCTCTCTCGGTGGCGTCATCTGACGCGTTTCACGTAACTCGACCAGATTAGGTGACATATGAAAGTTACGCGAGTCGAACACGCCAGATGAGACGGCGATTTCGTGACGCCGCTCCCCCGGCGTCGCGGAATCACGCCTGACGCACGCCGCGGACGTGGTGAGGATCACGTCGTGGCAGGGGTCCACGAAGGGAGCAGAATCAAAGAACGACGCTGAGCCGACTATCGTGGTATGTCGGGTGCGGGGCCGTTCCGCACGCCGTCGATGAAGGTGGGACAGGTGTCGAAGCAGGTCAAGCAGCTCGACCGCGTGGTGATCCGGTTCGCGGGTGATTCCGGTGACGGGATGCAGTTGACCGGGGATCGGTTCACCCAGGAGTCGGCGGTGTTCGGCAATGACCTGGTGACGTTGCCGAACTTCCCGGCCGAGATCCGGGCGCCCCAGGGGACCCTGCCGGGGGTCTCCTCGTTCCAGGTCCACTTCGCCGATCACGACATCCTGACCGCGGGCGATGCGCCAGACGTGCTGGTCGCGATGAACCCGGCGGCGTTGAAGGCGAACCTGGGTGATCTCCGGGCCGGTGCGACGGTGATCGTGGATACCCACGACTTCACCAAGCGCAACCTCGACAAGGCCGGCTACGACGTCAACCCGCTGGACCTGCTGGGCGAGCCGGGTGACGTGCTGGCCGAGTACCAGGTGCATCCGGTCGACCTGACCGGGATGACCGTGGCCGCGGTCAAGGAGTACGGCCTGTCGCGCAAGGACGCCGCCCGGGCCAAGAACATGTTCGCGTTGGGGTTGTTGTCGTGGATGTACGGCCGTCCCACCGAGTCCACCGTCGAGTTCTTGTCCCGACGCTTCGCCAAGGTCCCCGACATCCGCGATGCGAACATCACCGCCTTCAAGACCGGGTGGAACTTCGGTGAGACCACCGAGGCGTTCGTGGTGCAGTACGAGATCAAGCCGGCCACGATGCCGCCGGGCACCTACCGCAACATCACCGGCAACCTGGCCCTGTCCTACGGCCTGATCGCCGGCGGGGTGCGCTCCGGACTCCCCCTGCTGCTGGGCTCCTACCCGATCACGCCCGCCTCCGACATCCTCCACGAGCTGTCCAAGCACAAGGCCTTCGGCGTGACCACGTTCCAGGCCGAGGACGAGATCGCCGGTGTCGGTGCCGCGATCGGCGCGTCCTTCGGTGGTGCACTGGGGGTGACGACCACCTCCGGACCGGGCATCGCGTTGAAGTCCGAGGCCATCGGGCTGGCGGTGATGACGGAGCTTCCGCTGGTCGTGGTCGACGTCCAGCGCGGCGGCCCCTCGACCGGTCTGCCCACCAAGACCGAGCAGGCCGACCTGCTCCAGGCCATGTTCGGGCGCAACGGCGAGGCGCCGGTCCCGATCATCGCGCCCCAGTCTCCCGGCGACTGCTTCGCCGCCGCCGTCGAGGCCGTGCGGATCGCGGTCACCTACCGCACGCCGGTGATGCTGCTCTCCGACGGCTACCTGGCCAACGGCTCCGAGCCCTGGCGGATCCCCGACGTCGAGGACCTCCCGGCCATCGACCCCGCCTTCGCCATCGCCAAGAACCACGGCGCCGACGAGAACGGCGAGCCGACCGACTTCTGGCCCTACCTGCGCGACGAGGAGACCCTCGCCCGCCCCTGGGCCATCCCCGGCACCCCCGGTCTCGAGCACCGCATCGGCGGCCTGGAGAAGGGCGAGGGCCACGGCAACATCTCCTACGACCCGGCCAACCACGACCTCATGGTCCGCACCCGCCAGGCCAAGATCGACCGGATCGCCGACTCACTCCCGCCGCTCGAGGTCGACGACCCCTCCGGCCAGGCCAAGGTCCTGGTCCTCGGGTGGGGCTCGACGTACGGGCCCATCGGCGCCGGCTGCCGCCGCGTGCGCAAGGCCGGCTACGACGTCGCGCAGGTCCACCTGCGCCACCTCAACCCGTTCCCGAACGACCTCGGCGAGATCCTGTCGCGCTACGACAAGATCCTGGTGCCGGAGATGAACCTCGGCCAGCTCTCGATGCTGATCCGCGCCAAGTACCTGGTCGACGCCACCGGTTACAACCAGGTCCGCGGCCTTCCCCTCAAGGCCGCCGACCTCGCCGAGGCCATCGGCAACCTGGTCGCCGAGGCCGAGGGCATCGACGTCGACCTCGGCAGCCACGGGAACCCCACCAACGCCGCAACCCAGGCCGCAACCCAGAAGGAGGACGCGTCGTGAGCACCACAGACCTGCCCGCACCCGGCCTGCGCACCGGCACCGAGACGGTGCCCGCCTACACCGGCCAGACCCCCCAGACCGGGAAGGACTTCTCCTCCGACCAGGAGGTCCGCTGGTGCCCCGGCTGCGGCGACTACGCCGTCCTCAAGGCCGTGCAGTCCTTCCTGCCCGACCTCGGGCTGCGCCGGGAGAACATCGTGTTCATCTCCGGCATCGGCTGCTCCTCGCGATTCCCCTACTACCTCGACACCTACGGGATGCACTCCATCCACGGCCGCGCACCCTCCATCGCCACCGGCCTGGCCACCGCCCGCGAGGACCTCTCGGTGTGGGTCGTCACCGGCGACGGCGACGCCCTGTCCATCGGCGGCAACCACCTCATCCACGCCCTGCGCCGCAACGTGAACATGACCATCCTGCTGTTCAACAACCGGATCTACGGCCTCACCAAGGGCCAGTACTCCCCCACCAGCGAGGCCGGGAAGATCACCAAGTCCACCCCCATGGGCTCCCTGGACCACCCCTTCAACCCCGTCTCCCTCGCCCTGGGCGCCGAGGCCACCTTCGTGGCCCGCACCATCGACTCCGACCGCAAGCACCTCACCAGCGTGCTCGCCGCAGCCGCCGCGCACCGCGGCACCAGCCTGGTCGAGATCTACCAGAACTGCCCCATCTTCAACGACGGCGCCTTCGACGCCATCAAGGACCGCGACACCAAGGACGACGCCATCATCCCGCTCGCCCACGGCGAGCCCATCACCTTCGGCGCCCCCGACGAGTCGGGCACCGGCACCAAGGCGCTCGTGCGCGACCCCGACACCGGCGGCGTGAAGGTCGTGGCCACCGCCGACGTCGACGCCGCCGACGTCCTGGTCCACGACGCCCACAACCCCGACCCGTCGACCGCCTTCGCGATCTCCCGGCTCACCGAGCTCGGTTACCTCGACCAGACCCCCATCGGGATCTTCCGCCAGGTCACCCGACCCACCTACGACGACCAGGCCCGAGCCCAGATCGCCTCGGCCCAGGAGGTCGCGCTCGACGAGGAGGACGACCAGGCCGGTCGGCTGACCAGCCTCATCAACAGCGGGGACACCTGGACCGTCGTCTAGGGCGCGCCCTGGTGCCGTGCCGCCGGGCCCGGGGTCAGAACGGGATCTTGCAGTTCTTGTTCTGCTCGACCTGGCGGTCGGTCTTGGTGCAGGTGACCCACTGGTCGCTGTAGCTGTTGCCGACGCGCGCACGCCACATCCAGCCGCGCAGCTTCGGCGGGGCTTCGATCCGCGCCTCGTAGCGTCCGTTCTTCAGGTACTTCCGCTTGTAGAACTTGAAGTTGCAGGTGTTGGTCTCCTTGTTGCACTTCGTGGCGCGCTGGATGTAGACCGGCCCCTGGCTGGGCTCGACCGATCCCACGAAGAAGAGTCCCTTGCCCCCCTTGGGCAGCCTGCGCTTCACCACGCGCGAGGTGATCGTGTACTCGTCGGTCTCGCCGGCTCGAGCGAACCCGGGGTCGCTTCCGGGATTCGACGACGGAGCCGACACGGCCGGGGCGAAGGACGAGAGCATCGTGAGGACGAGCAGCGCGAAGAATGCCGTGGCGAGGTGGGGACGGCGCATGTGGTTACTCCTCGAGGAATCAGACCTGGGTTCGCGATCTCGCACCTGCACGACCTCAGAACCCTGAACGTGGTGGGAGCCTAGTGTGCTGCGCGCCCGGCTCGCCGTCCACCACGTGAAGCGGGCGCGAACATCCGGAGTGCGCGGGGGCCGGTCCCAGTAGGCTTCTGCGATGAGTGACCAGCGCCGCGGGCTGACCTTCGGGGTGGCGGCGTACGTCATGTGGGGGCTGTTCCCGCTGTACTGGCCGCTGCTCGAGCCCGCGAGCCCGGCCGAGATCCTGGCCCACCGGATCGTGTGGTCGGCCGTCGTGATGGGTGTGCTCGTCGTCGTCCTCCACAAGGGGGCGGCCTTCCGCGCCCTGTGGGCCGACCGACGCGTCACTGCCCTGCTGCTCGTCGCGGCCATGACGATCACGGTCAACTGGGTCACCTACATCTACGGCGTCACCACCGACCGCGTCGTGGAGACCTCCCTCGGCTACTTCATCAATCCGTTGGTGACGGTGCTGATGGGCGTCCTGATCCTGCGGGAGCGACTTCGTCCGATGCAGTGGTGTGCCCTCGCCGTCGGATTCGTGGCGGTGTGCGTGCTCGCCTGGGACTACGGCCGGCCGCCCTGGATCGCGCTGGTGCTCGCGTTCTCCTTCGGCACCTACGGCCTGGCGAAGAAGTCGGCGAACGTCGGAGCCGTGGAGAGCATCACCTTCGAGACCGTCGCCCTCGCGCCGTTCGCGCTGATCTTCCTGGTCGTCTTGTGAGTCCAGGGCGCGGCCCACTTCGGCGCCGAGGGCATCGGACACGCCCTGCTGCTCACGACCACCGGCATCGTCACCGCGGTCCCGCTCATCTGCTTCGGAGCCGCGGCGACCCGCGTCTCGATGGTCTCGCTCGGCCTGCTCCAGTACCTCGCGCCCTGCCTGCAGTTCGTGCTCGGGCTGGTGGTCTTCGACGAGCAGATGACCGGCGTCCGGTGGATCGGCTTCCTCCTCGTCTGGGCGGCGCTGGTGGTCTTCACCATCGAGGCCCTCCGCCACCGCCGCCGCCAGCTGGCCCTCACCGCCGAGGCCACCGCCGCCGCCTGATCCCCCAATTCACGCTGACCCGTCCGCTATAGCTGACGGGTCACCGTCCGATTCGCGCTGACCCGTCCGCTATGGCTGACGGGTCAGCGTGGCTGGGAGGGTCGGACCTGTGGACGACAGGGGTCAGGCGGTGCGGACGGCGACGACGTCGGCGAAGTCCTCCAGGGCAGTGCGGACGGGGCCCTCGGGGAGGACGTCGAGGAGCGCCTTGGCCTCCTGGGAGCGCGCGACGACGTAGGCGCGGGCCTCGTCCATCGCCGGGTGGGCGCGCAGGAGGGCGAGGGCCTCGGCGTGCAGGGCGTCGTCGGTGAGGTCGGCGCGCAGCAGCTCGTGCAGCCGGGCGTCGGCGGGGTCGGTGGAGGCCAGGGCCAGCAACACCGGAAGGGTGGCCACCCCCTCGCGAAGGTCGGTGCCGGGGGTCTTGCCGGACTCGGCGGACTCCGAGGCGATGTCGAGGATGTCGTCGGAGAGCTGGAAGGCCGAGCCGACGATCTCGCCGTAGGCGGTCAGAGCCTCCTCGACCTCGACGGTGGCACCGCCGAAACGGGCGCCGTAGCGCGCCGAGGTGGCGATCAGCGAGCCGGTCTTGCCCGCCACCACGTCGAGGTAGTGCTGGAGCGCATCCTCGTCCGGGCCCGGCTGGACGGTCTCCATGATCTGGCCCTCGACCAGCCGGGTGAACGTCTCGGCCTGGATCCGGACGGCGTCGGCGCCGAGGAGCGCGGTCAGCTCCGACGACTTCGCGAACAGGAAGTCGCCGGTGAGGATCGCGACGTGGTTGTCCCACCGGGTGTTGGCCGAGTCGGCGCCGCGGCGCAGGTCGGCCTCGTCCATGACGTCGTCGTGGTACAGCGAGCCCACGTGGGTGATCTCCACGACGCACGCGGCGGTGATGACGTCCTCGGACTCCGGGTGCTTGCCGGCCTCGGCGGCCAGCAGCACCAGCAGCGGCCGGAACCGCTTGCCGCCCGCGGCGAGCAGGTGCTGGGCGGCCTCGGTGACGTACCCGGCCGCCCGGCTCTGCGCATGCTCGAACAGCGCCGTCTCGACCTCGGCCATCCGCGCGCGCAGCCGGTCGGCCAGGCCCTCGTCGAGGATCGGGAGGGCGAACTCGGCCGTGGTGGCGGCGCCGGGCGAGGGACTCACCTGATGAAGTCTCCCGCATTGCCCACCAGGTCGAGCACGGGGCCCGGCACGACGCCGAGAACGATCGTGGCGATCGCGCACAGCCCGATGGTGACGCTGGTGAGCGGCGAGGGCACCGTGACGGCGGCACCGGCGTCGGCCTCTGCCGGCTCGGTGAAGAACATCAAGCGGATCAGGCCGATGTAGAAGTAGACGGCGATGATGCTGGAGCCGATGGCCACGAGCACGACCGGCCAGGCGCCCGCCGACATCGCGACGGTGAAGACCGCCCACTTGCCCACGAATCCGGCGGTGAGCGGGATGCCGGCCATCGACAGCAGGAACAGCGCGAAGGTGCCCGCGACCAGCGGCGAGCGCTTCCCGAGCCCGGCCCACTTCGCGAACGACGTCGCCTCGCCGTTCGCGTCGCGCACCAGGGTGACGATCGCGAAGGCGCCGACGGTCGCGAAGGCGTAGGTGGTGAGGTAGAACAGCACGGCCTCCAGCGAGGTGACCTGGTCCTCCCCGAGCGCGCCGGTGGCCTGGAGGCCGAGCACGCCGGTCAGCAGGAAGCCGGTGTGGGCCACCGAGGAGTAGGCGAGCATCCGCTTCACGTCGGTCTGGACGACGGCGAGGATCGCGCCGATCACCATGGTGAGGATCGCGATGACCCAGAACATGGGCTGCCAGTCCCACCGGTTGGCGCCGAAGGCGACGTAGAAGAGCCGCAGGATCGCACCGAACGCCGCGATCTTCGTGGCCGCCGACATGAACGCGGTGACCGCGGTGGGGGCGCCCTGGTAGACGTCGGGCGTCCAGGCCTGGAAGGGCACCGCACCGACCTTGAACAGCAGCCCGACCGACAGCATGCCGATTCCGAGCAGCAGCAGGACCCGGTCGTCGGTCCGGTTGACCGTGGCGGCGTGGATGACCTCGAGGTTCATCGACCCGGCGTAGCCGTAGACCAGCGCGACGCCGTAGAGGAAGAACCCGGAGGAGAACGCGCCGAGCAGGAAGTACTTGAGCGCGGCCTCCTGGCTCAGCAGCCGACGGCGTCGGGCCAGACCGCACAGGAGGTACAGCGGCAGCGAGAGGACCTCGAGGCCGACGAACATCGTGAGCAGGTCGCCGGAGGCGGGGAAGAGCAGCATGCCGCCGACGGCGAACATCAGCAGCGGGTAGACCTCGGTCTGCTCCAGGCCGGAGGTCCGCCGCTCGGCCTCGCTGCCGGGGATCGCGGCGGCCTGGCCCGCGAACACCGAGACTCCGGCCTCGATGCGGCGCTCGGCGAACAGGGCGACGCCGGCCAGGGCGGTGACGAGGATGAGCCCCCACAGGTAGGTGGTGGGGCCGTCGATGACGACCGATCCCTCGCCGCCGATGATGCCCTTGCCGCCGGAGGCGTCGGGCAGGTCGACCGCGACCAGGACGGTGGCCACCAGGGCGGCGATCACGCCGATCGCGGCGACGCCGACCTGGACGGGGTGGCGCGCACTGCGAGGCACGAACGCCTCGACGAGGACGCCGATGACGGCCGCGCCGAAGATGATCAGCAGCGGCGACAGCTCGCCGTACTCGATGATGGGCTTGACGAAGTCCATGTCACTCACCCGTCTCGAACTCGGTGGCGGGGACCGTGGGCGGGTCGTCCTGGACGCCGACATGGGCGAGCAGGTTCTCCGCGTACGGGTTGCTGATGTCGAGCAGCGGCTGCGGGAAGAACCCGAAGCCCACCAGGGCGATCATCAGCGGGGCGACCGCGAGGATCTCGCGCGGCGTGGCGTCGGGCGTGCCGACGGCGTCGGCCGGCTCGGGGCCGGTCATGATCCGCTGGTACATCCACAAGACGTAGATCGCGGCCAGCACGATGCCGGTGACGGCGATCGCGCCGACCCACCAGGCGTAGTCGAAGGCCGAGAGCAGCACCAGGAACTCGGAGATGAACGGGCTCAGGCCCGGCAGGCCCAGGGTGGCCAGGCCGGCGACGAGCAGCAGCCCGGCGAGGATCGGCGTGGCCTTCTCCAGCCCGCCCATCTGGCTGATCAGCGTGGTGCCGCGGCGCCGGATGATGTAGCCGGCGACCAGGAACAGCGCGGCGGTGCCGATGCCGTGGTTGACCATGTAGAGGATCGAGCCCGAGGCGCCCTGCGTGCTGAACACGAAGATGCCCAGCGTGATGAAGCCGAAGTGGCTCAGCGAGGTGAGACCGATCAGTCGGAGCACGTCGTCCTGGGCGATGGCGACCAGGGCGCCGTAGACGATCGAGATCAGGGCGAGTGCGATGACGACCGGCGTCGCCCACTCGGAGGCCTCGGGGAAGATGCCGAGGCAGAACCGCAGCATCCCGAAGGTGCCGATCTTGTCGAGCACGCACACGAGCATCACGCTGGTGCCCGGCGTGGCCTTCTCGGTGGTGTCGGCCAGCCAGGTGTGCACCGGGAACAGCGGCGCCTTGATCGCGAAGGCGATGAAGAACCCGGCGAACAGCCAGCGCCCTGCCTCGGTGGAGATGTCGAGCTGCTCGAGGTCGGAGAGCAGGTAGGACGGCGAGCCCTGCTGGGACGACACGACGTACAGCCCGATGACCGAGGCCAGCAGCACCAGGCCTCCGGCGAGCTGGAACATCAGGAACTTCACCGCGGCGGCGCTGCGGCCGGCGCGGCCGAAGCCGCCGATGAGGAAGTAGGCCGGGATCAGCGTGGCCTCGAAGACGACGTAGAAGAAGAACACGTCGGTGGCACAGAAGACCGCGAGGGACAGCGCCTCCATCGCCAGCATCCAGCCGTAGTAGGAGCGCGGGGCGGAGTCGCCCTCGTTCCAGCAGGCAACCAGCACGATCGGCACCAGCACCACGGTGAGCAGCACCATGAGCAGTCCGAGACCGTCGACGCCGACGGCGTAGTGGACGCCGAAGGCCTTGATCCACTCGACCTCCTCGGTCAGCTGCATGCCGTCGCCGACCTTGAACTGGACGGCGGTGGCGATGCCGAGGCCGAGGGTTCCGGCCGAGACGCCCAGCGCGATGGAACGCGAGCTGGCGGCCGGCGCGAACGCGATGACCAGCGCGCCGACGAGCGGCACGAGGATGAGTGCGGTCAGCATGAGATGGCCACCTCCGGGGCCTCGAGGTCGACGAGGCGACGGCGCTGCGGGTGAGTCGTCACAGGTTCACCGCCAGCATCGCCAGGGCGACGATGACGACGCCGACGAGCACGGAGAGGGCATAGGAGCGCACGTAGCCCGACTGCGCCTTGCGCAGCTGGCCGCCGATGGCGCGGACCGACGCCGCCGCCCCGGTGAACAGCCCGTCGGCACCGCCACGGTCGAAGGCGTACAGGCCGCTGACCAGACGCCGGCCGGGGTTGACGACCAGGGCGTCGTTGATGGCGTCGCCGTAGAGGTCGTTGCGGGCGGCCGTGGTGAGGAACGAGACGTCGGTGGGGGCGGTGCGCGGGACCTCGCGGCGCTGGTAGAGCACGAACGCGATCGCGACGCCGATGGCCACGACGACCACGGTGATGAGGGTGATCGCGATGACCGGCAGCGGCAGGTCGTGGTGGACCTCGGGCCCGGTGACCGGCTCGAGCCAGTCGACGATCCAGCCGCCGAGCAGCAGCACGCCACCGAGGACCGACAGCGCGGCGAGCACGATCAGCGGCACGGTCATGACGGCGGGCGACTCGTGCGGGTGGACGTCCTTGTCCCAGCGCTTCTCGGAGAAGAAGGTCATCAGCATCAGCCGGGTCATGTAGAACGCGGTGATCCCCGCGCCGAGCAGCGCGGCGATGCCGACGATCCAGCTCTCACCGAGCGCGACCTCGATGATCTTGTCCTTGGACCAGAACCCGGAGAAACCGGGGAACCCGATGATCGCGAGGTAGCCCATCGCGAAGGTCAAGAAGGTGACCGGCATCGCCCGGCTCAGCGCGCCGTAGTGACGCATGTCGACGTCGTCGTTCATGCCGTGCATGACCGAGCCGGCGCCGAGGAACATGTTGGCCTTGAAGAAGCCGTGGGTGAGCAGGTGCAGGATCGCGAAGGCGTAGCCCGCGGCGCCGAGGCCGGCGGCCAGCATCATGTAGCCGATCTGGCTCATCGTCGATCCGGCCAGGGCCTTCTTGATGTCGTCCTTGGCGCAACCGATGACCGCACCCCACAAGATCGTGACGACGGCGACGATCACCACGACCGCCTGGGCGTCCGGGGCGTACTCGAAGATGAAGTTCGAGCGCACGATCAGGTAGACGCCGGCGGTGACCATGGTCGCGGCGTGGATGAGGGCCGAGACCGGGGTCGGGCCCTCCATCGCGTCGAGGAGCCAGGCCTGGAGCGGCACCTGCGCGGACTTACCGCAGGCACCCACCAGGAGCAGGATGCCCAGGGCGGTCATGGTGGCCTCGGAGGCGAACTCGGCCTTGGCGCTGATCAGCGTGAAGGACGTCGTGCCGAAGGTGACGAAGGCGAGGAAGATCGCCGAGACCATGCCCATGTCGCCGACGCGGTTGAGCACGAAGGCCTTCTTCGCCGCGGCCGCGGCGGTGGGCTTGTGCTGCCAGAAGCCGATGAGCAGGTAGGAGGCCAGGCCAACGCCCTCCCAGCCGAGGAAGAGGCCGAGGTAGTTCTCGGACATGACCAGCATCAGCATCGCGGCCACGAACAGGTTGAGGTAGCCGAAGAAGCGACGACGACGCGGGTCGTGGGCCATGTAGCCGATCGAGTAGATGTGGATCAGCGAGCCGACACCGGTGATGAGCAGCAGGAACAGCGAGGACAGCGGGTCGAAGAGCAGGTCCATCCCGACGTTGAGCCCGCCGACCTGCACCCAGTCGTAAAGGTGCTGGACGATCTGGCGGTCCTCGGCGTCGCGACCGAGCAGCTGCAGGAACATCAGCAGGCTGATCACGAAGGAGCCGATCGGCATCAAGGTGCCGAGCAGGTGGCCCCAGCGGTCGGTGAACCGGCCGCCGAGCAGCAGGATCGCGGCGCCGAGCAGCGGCAGCGCGATCACCAGCCACATCAGGCTGAAGACGCCGTCGGCGCTCTCAGGATGGATGACCGGGATCTCGTGTCCCGTCGACATGACGAACATCTGGTGGCCCGTCCCTTTCAGAACTTCAGCAGGCTGGCGTCGTCGACCGAGGCCGAGCGGCGGGCGCGGAAGATGGTCATGATGATGGCCAGGCCGATCACGACCTCAGCGGCGGCGACCACCATCACGAAGAAGGCGGCCACCTGCCCCTCGAGATTGCCGTGCTGCTTGGCGAAGGCGACCAGCGCGAGGTTGCAGGCGTTGAGCATCAGCTCGACGCACATGAACACGACGATCGCGTTGCGGCGCACCAGGACGCCGACCGCTCCGATCGTGAACAGGATCGAGGACAAGACGATGTACTCGGTCATGACTGGGCCCCTCCCCCGTGGTTGCTGTCGGGGTCATCGGTTCGCGAGGGGTCCGCGGGCCGGTCCGCGAGGTCGTCGACCGGCTCGGCGGAGGCAGGTCGCGCCGGGCCCGAGGGCTCGACGCCGAGCTGGCGCTTGAGCTCCTCGATGTCCTCGGCCATGGCCGGAGCCGAGCGGACGGTGCCGCGGGCGGCGAGCACCCGGGAGACCGAGGACTCCGCGGCGGTGCCGTCGGGCAGCAGCGCGGGAGTGTCGACGGCGTTGTGGCGGGCGTAGACGCCGGGGGCCGGCAGCGGACCGGGGTGGGTGCCCTTGTCGGCGAAGTCGCGCATCCGCTTGGCGGCCAGGTCCGCCTGGGTCGCCTTGGGCGTCAACCGCTCCCGGTGGGCCAGCACCATCGCGCCGACGGCAGCGGTGATCAGCAGCGAGCTGGTGATCTCGAAGGCGAGGACGTAGCGGGAGAAGATGATGTTGGCCAGCGCCGGGACGTTGCCCGGGTCGTTGGCGGCATCCAGGTTCGCCGACGCGCCCAGACTCAGCTGGCTCAGCCCGAGCACCAGGATGATCCCGAGCAGCAGTCCGGTGAAGATCGCCAGCGGCCGCTGACCCTTGATCGTCTCCACGACCGAGTCGGAGGCGTCGACGCCGACCAGCATCAGCACGAAGAGGAAGAGCATCAAGATCGCGCCGGTGTAGACGATGATCTGCACCGCGAACAGGAACGGCGCCTCGAGCGCGGCGTAGAGGACCGCCAGGCTGATCATCACCACGGCGAGCAGCAGCGCGGCGTGCACGGCCTTGCGCGCGAAGAGCATGCCGAGAGCGGCCAGCACCATGATCGGCGCAAGCACCCAGAACGTGATCACTTCGACTCCCCTCCGACGTCGGAGGTCGAGCGCCCACCGCGGTAGTAGTCGGTCTCGTCCCAGCCCTCGTGCATCGGGTGCGGGGGCTGCTCCATGCCCGGCAGGAGCGGGGCGAGCAGCTCGGACTTGGTGTAGATGAGGTCGGCGCGGTTGTCGTCGGCCAGCTCGTACTCGTTGGTCATCGTGAGCGCCCGGGTGGGGCAGGCCTCGATGCACAGCCCGCACAGGATGCAGCGCAGGTAGTTGATCTGGTAGACGCGGCCGTAGCGCTCGCCGGGGCTGTAGCGGTCGTCCTCGGTGTTGGAGGCACCCTCGACGTAGATCGCGTCGGCCGGGCAGGCCCACGCGCACAGCTCGCATCCGACGCACTTCTCCAGCCCGTCGGGCCAGCGGTTGAGCTGGTGACGGCCGTGGAAGCGTGGCGCGGTGGGCTGCTTCTCGAACGGGTACTGCTCGGTGACGACCTTGCGGAACATCGTCCGGAAGGTGACACCGAAGCCGGCGACCGGATCGATGAACTGTTCCTTGAAGGACTTGGACTCGGCCATCAGACCTCCTCCTCTGCCACGGTGGTGGCCCTGACTGTCGGCGCGGGTCTGTCGAACACGAGCGGCGCGGCGGCGCCGCGCACGGCTCCCCCGGCGGGCATGGGCGGGGTCGGGAAGCCGGTGGATCCACCGGCGGAGCCGGCGGCGACCTCGGGGGTCTCCTCGACGTCGCGTCCGCCGATGAACATCACCGCGATCAGGACGACGATCACCGCGCCGATGATGATCGGCAGCTGGTCGCTCTCCAGCCAGCCCTCGACCTTGGCCACGCGCAGCGTCGCGACCGCGACGATCCACGCCAGCGAGGCCGGGATCAGGACCTTCCAGCCGAAGGCCATGAACTGGTCGTAGCGCAGCCGGGGCAGCGAGCCGCGCAGCCAGATGAAGATGAAGATGAAGAAGAAGACCTTGCCGAAGAACCACAGCACGGGCCAGTAGCCCTCGTTGAAGCCGGCGTACAGCTCGTCGATCCAGAACGGCGCGTGCCAGCCGCCGAGGAACAGCGTGGTGGCCAGGGCCGAGACGGTGGCCATGTTGATGTACTCGGCGAGGAAGAAGAGCGCGAACTTGATCGAGGAGTACTCGGTGTGGAACCCGCCGACCAGCTCGCCCTCGGCCTCGGGGAGGTCGAACGGTGCCCGGTTGGTCTCGCCGACCATCGCGATGCAGTAGATGACGAACGACGGGATCAGGATCAGCCCGAACCACAGGTCGTCCTGGGCGGCCACGATCTCCGAGGTCGACATGGAGCCTGCGTAGAGGAAGACCGCGACCAGCGCGAGGCCCATCGCGACCTCGTAGGAGATCATCTGGGCGCTCGAGCGCAGGCCGCCGAGCAGCGAGTAGGTGGAGCCGCTGGACCAGCCGCCGAGGACGATGCCGTAGATGCCGATCGAGGCGATCGCCATGGCGAAGAGCACCGCCACCGGCATGTCGGTCAGCTGGAGCGGGGTGCGCTCGCCGAAGAAGTTCACCTCCGGCCCGAACGGGATGACGCTGAAGGTCACGAACGCCGGGATGACGGCGAGGATCGGGGCGAGGATGAAGACGACCTTGTCGGCCGCCTTCGGCAGCAGGTCCTCCTTGAACATCAGCTTCACGCCGTCGGCGAGCGACTGGAGCAGGCCGAAGGGGCCGTTCACGTTGGGACCGATGCGGTGCTGCATGCGGGCCACGACCCGGCGCTCGAGCCAGATGTTGAACAGGGTGAGGAGCACCAGGACCAGGAAGACCAGCACGACCTTGATCAGGATGACCCACCAGGTGTCGCGTCCGAAGGCCTGCAGGCCCGCGTCGACGACGAGCGGCGCCGCGGCGACGGCGTTACCGAGAATCATCAGTTGCCTCCGGTGACGGTGACCCGGGACCCGGGCTTGCCCAGGTCGGTGAGCAGTCCGTTGCCCGCGGAGTTCGCGGGGATCCAGACGACGCCCTCGACGAGGTCGTCGGCGACCTCGGCGGGCAGGGTGACCGAGCCACGCTCACCGGTGACGGTGACGGTGGGTCCGCAGGCGTCGTAGACGGCGCGGCTGACCACGGCCACCGCGGGCCGTGCGGTCGCGGCGAGGTACTTGTCGCCGTCCTGCATGGTGCCCTGGTCGAGCATCAGCTTCCAGGTGGAGAGGACCATCGCGTCGGCGTCGGCCTGGCCGGTGGCGGCGATCGCGGGATCGAACTCGGCCCGTGCGCCGTCCCAGGCGCCGAGCTGCTCCATCTCGCTCCAGACCTCCTCGACGGTGCGGAAGCCCAACGGCCTGCCCTGCCCGAGCGCGGCGAGCTCGTCGGCGATGCCGGCGAGGATGCGCAGGTCGGGCAGCGAGGCGACGTTCTTGATGGCGCGGTCGAAGTCGCGGATCCGGCCCTCCCAGTTGACGTAGGTGCCGGCCTTCTCCACCGCCGGCGCCACCGGGAAGACGACGTCGGCGGCCGCGGTGACCTCGGTGGAGCGCAGCTCGAGGGAGACCACGAACGACGCGGCGGCGATCGCCGCCCGGGTGGCCTCCGGGTCGAGGGTGTCGGCGGGGTCGACGCCGCCGATGACCAGGCCGCCGAGCTGGCCGTTGACCAGTCCGGCCACGATGGCCTCGCCGTCGCGGCCCGGGTGTGCCGGCAGCGAGTCGACGCCCCAGGCGGCGGCGACGTCGACGCGGGCAGCGGGATCGGAGACCGGACGACCACCAGGCAGCAGGGTGGGCAGGCAGCCGGTGTCGAGGGCGCCCCGGTCGCCGGCGCGCCGCGGAACCCAGGCCAGCCGGGCGCCGGTGGCCTCGGCGGTGGCAGCGGCCGCGCTGAGCGCGCCGGGCACCGTGGCCAGGCGCTCGCCGACCAGGATGATGGCGGTCTCGTCGACGCCGTGCTCGCCCTGGTTGCGCAGCTCGGTGAGCACTGCGGTCTCACCGCCCGGCGCGGTCGGGAGGAGCGTGGCGTTCATCTTGCTCAGGCCGCGCGTGGTGAACGGCGCGATGGCCAGTACCCGGGTGCCGTGGTGCAGCGCACCCTTGCGCAGGCGCAGGAAGATCGCGCCGGCCTCGTCCTCGGGCTCGAAGCCGGCGAGGACGACGGTGGCGGCGTTCTCGAGATCGGTGAAGGTGACCGATCCGGCCTCGCCGGGGCCGGTGGCAGCGACGTAGGAGGCCAGGAAGGCGGCCTCCTCGGCCGAGTGCGGCCTGGACCTGAAGTCGATGTCGTTGGTACCCAGCGCCACGCGGGCGAACTTGCTGTAGGCGTAGGCGTCCTCGCCGGTGAGCCGGCCCCCGGTGAGCACGCCGACTCCCCCGGCGGCGGCGAGCCCGCGAGCGGCGACCGCGAAGGCCTCCGGCCACGACGCCGGCCGCAGCTCGCCGTCGGCGTCGCGCACCTGCGGGTAGGTGAGCCGCTCGGGAACCGTGGCGTAGGTGAAGGCGAAGCGGTCCTTGTCGGTGATCCACTCCTCGTTGACCTCGGGGTCGTTGCCGGAGAGGCGGCGCATCACCTTGCCGCGGCGGTGGTCGATGCGGATCGCGGAGCCGCACGCGTCCTGCTCGGCGATCGAGGGGCTCGAGACGAGGTCGAAGGGGCGCGAGCGGAACCGGTAGGACTCCGAGGTGAGCGCGCCGACCGGGCAGATCTGGATGGTGTTTCCGGCGAAGTAGGAGAGGAAGGGCGCGTCCTCGGCGATGCCGATCTGCTGCATCGCGCCGCGCTCGATGAGCGAGATGAACGGGTCGCCGGGGATCTCCTCGGCGAACCGCGTGCACCGCTGGCACACGATGCAGCGCTCGCGGTCGAGCAGGATCTGCGGGGAGAGGTTGATCGGCTTGGGGAAGGTGCGCTTGACGCCGCCGGAGCCGGAGCTGAGGAAGCGCGACTCGCTGTTGCCGTTGCTGATCGCCTGGTTCTGCAGGGGGCATTCGCCGCCCTTGTCGCACACGGGGCAGTCGAGCGGGTGGTTGATCAGCAGCAGCTCCATGACGCCGTGCTGGGCCTTGTCGGCGACGGCGCTGGTCATCTGCGTGTGCACGACCATGCCGGGCGCGACGGGCAGGGTGCAGGCGGCCTGCGGCTTGGGGAAGCCGCGACCGTTGCCGGCGTCGGGCACCTCGATCAGGCACTGGCGGCACGCGCCCACCGGCTCGAGCAGCGGGTGGTCGCAGAAGCGCGGGATCTGGACGCCGATCAGCTCGGCGGCGCGGATGACGAGCATGTCCTTGGGGACGTCGATCTGGATGCCGTCGATCGTCACCGATACGAGTTCGACCTGGTCGACTTCGGTCTGGCCGTCGGTCTGGGACGTGCTCATGCGAGTGCTCCGGCGTTCGCGTAGGCGGTGGAGGCGGCCGGATCGAACGGGCAGCCCCCGTGGTCGAGGTGGGCGAGGTACTCGTCGCGGAAGTAGTGGATCGAGCTGGTGACCGGGCTGGTGGCACCGTCACCGAGCGCACAGAACGAGCGGCCCAGGATGTTGTCGCACTGGTCGAGCAGCAGGTCGAGGTCGTCGCGGTGGCCCTCGCCGCGCTCGAGCGCGGCCAGGGTCTGCACCAGCCACCACGTGCCCTCGCGGCACGGGGTGCACTTGCCGCACGACTCGTGCTTGTAGAACTCCGTCCAGCGCAGCACCGCGCGCACCACGCAGGTCGTCTCGTCGAAGATCTGCAGTGCCCGGGTGCCGAGCATGGAGCCGGCCGCCGCGACCGCCTCGAAGTCGAGCGGGACGTCGATCTCCTCGGCGGTGAGCAGCGGGGTGCTCGAGCCGCCCGGCGTCCAGAACTTCAGCTCGTGGCCGTTGCGCATGCCGCCGGCGAGGTCGATCAGCTCGCGCAGCGTGATGCCGAGCGGGGCCTCGTACTGGCCGGGGCGGTTGATGTGGCCCGAGAGCGAGAAGATGCCGTAGCCCTTGGACTTCTCGGTGCCCATCGAGGCGAACCAGGCGGCGCCGTTGGCGATGATGCTGGGCACCGAGGCGATCGACTCCACGTTGTTGATGACCGTCGGGCACGCGTAGAGGCCGGCGACGGCGGGGAAGGGCGGACGCAGGCGAGGTTGGCCGCGCCGGCCCTCGAGGCCCTCGAGGAGCGCGGTCTCCTCGCCGCAGATGTAGGCACCGGCGCCGGCGTGGACCACGACGTCGAGGTCGTAGCCGCTGCCCAGGATGTTCTTGCCGAGGTAGCCGGCGGCGTAGGCCTCGGCGACGGCGGCCTGGACCCGGCGGATCACCTGGAGCGCCTCGCCCCGGATGTAGATGAAGGCGTGGTGGGCGCGGATGGCGAAGGAGCTGATGATGACGCCCTCGACCAGCGTGTGCGGCGTGGCCATCATCAGCGGCATGTCCTTGCACGTGCCGGGCTCGGACTCGTCGGCGTTGACCACGAGGTACTTGGGCTTGGGGTTGTCCTGCGGGATGAAGGACCACTTCATGCCGGTGGGGAAGCCGGCGCCGCCACGGCCCCGCAGGCCGGAGTCCTTGACGGCGGTGATGATGTCGTCGGGGTCCATCGCGAGCGCCTTGCGCACGGCCTGGTAGCCGCCGCGGGACTCGTAGGTCGCCAGGGTCCAGCTGCGCTCGGCGTCCCAGTCGTCGGTGAGGACCGGGGTCAGAGTGTCGGTCACTTGCCCTCCTCCTTCTCCTGCGCGGGCTTGCCGGTGGGCGCCTGCTCCTCGACCGTCTCGCTCTCGGCGCGGGCGGTGTCTGCCTGGGAGACCGCGGACTCCGCGCTCTGTCCCGTGCTCTGACCGGTACCGACCGCGGCCGGAGCGTCGACGGGCGGTGCGGTCCAGTCGTGCTCGCGGGCGATCTCGAGCCCGACCAGGGAGGCCGGTCCGGCGCCGGGGCCCTCCGCCGCGCCGCCGTCGGGGAAGCCGGCGAGCACGCGCTCGGCCTCGCGCCAGGTGCACAGGCGCGGGCCGCGGGTGGAGTGGACCTCGGTGCCGGCGCGCAGGTCGTCGACGACCTCGGTGGCCCGCTGCGGCGTCATGTTGTCCATGAACTCCCAGTTGACCATCATCACCGGGGCGTAGTCGCAGGCCGCGTTGCACTCGATGTGCTCGAGGGTGATGTTCTTCAGGCCGGGGACGTCCTCGGTGGTCTCGTCGTTGCCGACGTCGAGGTGCTCCTTGAGGCGCTCGAAGATCTCGTCGCCGCCCATCACCGCGCACAGCGTGTTGGTGCAGACGCCGACCAGGTAGTCGCCGACCGGGCGGCGCTTGTACATGGTGTAGAACGTCGCGACGCCGCTGACCTCGGCGGCGGTGATGTCGAGGAGCTCGGCGCACACGTCGATGCCCTCGGGCGTGATCCGGCCCTCGACCGACTGCACCAGGTGCAGCATCGGCAGCAGGCCGGAGCGCTTCTCCGGATAGCGCGCGGCGATCTCGACGAGCTCGGCGCGGGTCTTGTCGTCGATCATGAACGCGATCCCCTCGGGTTCGGCTTCGCCACCAACTGGGGGGCCGTCGACTGCTGGGATATCACCGGTCGACGCCTCCCATCACGGGGTCGATCGAGGCGATCGCGACGATCACGTCGGCGACCTGACCGCCCTCGCTCATCACGCTGGTGCCCTGCAGGTTGGTGAACGACGGGTCCCTGAAGTGGGCACGGAAGGGCCGCGTGCCGCCGTCGGAGACGACGTGCGCGCCGAGCTCGCCGCGCGGCGCCTCGACCGGGACGTAGGCCTGGCCGGGCGGTACCCGGAAGCCCTCGGTGACCAGCTTGAAGTGGTGGATGAGCGCCTCCATGGAGTCGCCCATGATGTGCTTGATGTGGTCGAGGGAGTTGCCCATGCCGTCGGAGCCGATCGAGAGCTGGCTGGGCCAGGCGATCTTCTTGTCGGCGACCATCACCGGCGCACCCTCGAGTCCGGCGAGCCGGTCGGCGGCCTGCTCGACGATCTTCAGCGACTCCCACATCTCGTTCAGCCGCACGCGGAACCGGCCGTAGGAGTCGGCGGTGTCCCAGGTCTGGACGTCGAAGTCGTACTCCTCGTAGCCGCAGTACGGCTCGGTCTTGCGGATGTCCCAGCCGTAGCCGGTGGCCCGCAGCGGCGGGCCGGTGATGCCCAGGGCCAGGCAGCCGTCGAGCTCGAGGTGACCCACGCCCTCCAGGCGGCCCTTGAAGATCGGGTTGGCGTTGCACAGCGCGGCGTACTCGGGCAGCCGCTTCTTCATCAGGGCGATGAAGCCGCGGATCTCCTCCAGCGCACCGGGCGGGAGGTCCTGCGCCACTCCGCCGGGACGGATGAAGGCGTGGTTCATCCGCAGTCCGGTGATGAGCTCGAACAGGTCGAGCACGAGCTCGCGCTCGCGGAAGCCGATGGTCATCACGGTGAGAGCACCGATCTCCATGCCGCCGGTCGCGATCGCGACCAGGTGGGAGGAGAGGCGGTTGAGCTCCATGAGGAGCACCCGCATGACGTTGGCCTTCTCGGGGATCTGGTCCTCGATGTCGAGCAGGCGCTCCACTCCGAGGCAGTAGGCCGTCTCGTTGAACAGCGGGGCGAGGTAGTCCATGCGGGTGCAGAACGTGACGCCCTGCACCCAGGTGCGGAACTCCATGTTCTTCTCGATGCCGGTGTGCAGGTAGCCGATGCCGCATCGGGCCTCGGTGACCGTCTCGCCGTCGATCTCGAGGATCAGGCGTAGCACGCCGTGCGTGGAGGGGTGCTGCGGCCCCATGTTGACCACGACGCGCTCCTCGACGCCCTCGTTGTCGGCGAGGCCGGACACGATCTCGTCCCAGTCCTGGCCGCTCACGGTGAACACCCGGCCGTCGGTGGTCTCGGCCGAGGGGGCGTACAGGTCGTCGGAGGCGCTCATCGGAGGCCGCCCGAGGTCGTGGCAGTGGGAGTGGCCGTCGGACCAGCCATGTGACGTGGCAGATGCGAACCCATCAGTTGTAGCTCCTCCGCTGGTCGGGCGGCGGCACGGTGCCGCCCTTGAACTCGACGGGGATGCCGCCGAGCGGATAGTCCTTGCGCTGCGGGTGACCCGGCCAGTCGTCGGGCATCAGGATCCGGGTGAGCGCGGGGTGGCCGTCGAAGACGATGCCGAACATGTCCCAGGTCTCGCGCTC
The DNA here is from genome assembly GCF_037936805.1 of Nocardioides epinepheli. Classification (NCBI taxonomy): domain Bacteria; kingdom Bacillati; phylum Actinomycetota; class Actinomycetes; order Propionibacteriales; family Nocardioidaceae; genus Nocardioides; species Nocardioides epinepheli. The sequence goes on from NZ_JBBMMC010000021.1 coordinate 32,946, forward strand.
GTGCCAGTCGGTGGTCGGGTAGACCGACACCAGCGAGGGGATGTGCGGATCGGAGTCGGGAGCGCTGACCTCGACCCGGATCCGGCGGTTGAAGGTGAGGGAGAGGAAGTGGTAGACGGCGTGGAGCTCGGCGCCGACGTCGTCGGGGTAGTTGACGCCGTTGACCCCGGCGCAGAACTCGAAGCGCAGCCGGGGGTCGTCGCGCAGGTGCTGGGCGGTGGCCAGCAGGTCCTCGCGCGGGATGTGGAAGGTGATCTCGCCGCGGTGGATGACCACGCGACCGAAGGAGGTGACGACCTCGATGGCGTCGGCCACCTCGTCGAACCAGCCGCCGTAGGGACGCTCGGCCACGCCGGGGTAGACGATCGGCGCGACCAGGCCGCCGTAGCCGCTGGTGTCGCCGGAGCCGCGGACGCCGAACATGCCACGCCGCTCGCCGACGACCCGGACCTCGTCGGGGCGGGCCGGGGTCGCGGCCGCCTCGTCGGGGGTCTGGTCGGGGGTCTTGTCGTCGCTCACCGCAGCAGGCCCTTCATCTCGGAGGTGGGCAGGGCCTTGAGCGCGTTGTTCTCCAGCTCCTCGACCTCCGCGATCCGGTTGGCGCCGAGCTTGGCGTGCTGGACCTGGTCGTGGAGCTTGAGGATGGCGTCGATGAGCATCTCCGGGCGGGGCGGGCAGCCGGGCAGGTACATGTCGACCGGCACGACGTGGTCGACGCCCTGCACGATGGAGTAGTTGTTGAACATGCCGCCGCTGCTGGCGCATACGCCCATCGCGAGGACCCACTTGGGCTCGGGCATCTGGTCGTAGATCTGCCGCAGCACCGGCGCCATCTTCTGGCTCACCCGGCCGGCGACGATCATCAGGTCCGCCTGTCGCGGGCTGGCCCGGAAGACCTCCATGCCGAAGCGGGCCAGGTCGTACTTCGGCCCGCCGGAGGTCATCATCTCGATGGCGCAGCAGGCCAGGCCGAAGGTGGCCGGCCAGAAGCTCGCCTTGCGCATGTAGCCCGAGAGGCCCTCGATGGTGCTGAGCAGTACGCCGCTCGGCAGCTTGTCCTCGATACCCACAGTCTCAGTGCCTTCCTGGTCAGTCCCAGTCGAGTCCGCCGCGGCGCCACACGTAGGCGTAGGCGACGAACACGGTGGCGATGAAGAGGACCATCTCGACCAGCCCGAACAGCGCCATCGCGTCGAAGTTCACGGCCCACGGGTAGAGGAAGATGATCTCGATGTCGAAGACGATGAAGAGCATCGCGATGATGTAGTACTTCACCGGGAAGCGGCCGCCGCCGGCCGGCTGGGGCGTCGGCTCGATGCCGCATTCGTAGCTGTCGTCCTTGGCCCGGTTGTACCGTCGAGGCCCTACGACGAAGGCGCTGGTCACGATCGAGCCGACCGCGAAGATCGCAGCGAGTGCCGCGAGGACGAGGACGGGTGTGTAGAAGTCCATCCGGGTCTTCCCTTCCCACGACGACGGGGGTGCCTCGGATCCGGGACACGATGCGTTGTCACACTCGGTCGAACTTGTGACTTTGTGAACCGAATCACGAGGAGCGATCGCGCCTCATACTGCCACTCCGCGCCCCCGTCGTCACACCCGGGGTGACCTCCGAATCAGGCTCTGACCTGCGGATTTAACGCACTCCTCCGTTGCGTAATTGAACCGGGACTTCGGAGCCGGGGCGGCGCGCCGAGGTTTGGGCGTCGGATGCGCTGGTTAGGGTGCGCCTGTTCCCCGCCCACCCGTGACCGCAACTCCGGAGGCCCGATGGCGACGCTCACCGCCGACAAGAGAGTCCTGCACGCCGACCTGAACGGCGACAGCGTGCGCGCTGCGCAGGGCTCGATGGTCGCCTACACCGGCAACATCAACTTCAAGCACGCCGGCATGGGCGGTGGCGGCGGATTCCGCGCAGCCCTGCGCCAGCGCGTCGCCGGCGAGAGCATCACGCTCATGGAGTGCCAGGGCAACGGCCGGGCCTACCTGGCCGTCGACGGCCTCGACGTCACCGTCGTGGTCCTCGACAACGACCGGCTCACCGTGGAGTCCGAGCACATCCTTGCCGTCACCGAGGGCCTCAAGCTCGACGTCCAGTTCGCCGGGCTGCGCGGCATGACCACCGGACAGGGCCTGGCGACCACGACGGTCACCGGCTCCGGGCAGTGCGCGATCACCTCCGACGGCCCCCTCATCGGTCTCGCGGTGGCGCCCGGAATGCCGCTGGTGGTCGACCCCGACGCCTACGTCGCGGGCACCGGCCAGATCCAGATGAGCCTGGTCTCCGGTGTCACCTGGCGCAGCCTGGTCGGCGAGGGTGGCGGCGAGCCGTTCAGCCTGCGCTTCGAGGGCCAGGGCACCGTCTACATCCAGCCCGCGGAGAGGTGAGGCGAGCATGGCGTTCGAGCAGGTGAACAAGAAGGTCATCCGGACCGACATCGCTCCTGGCGCGGAGGTGATCGCCCGCCGCGGCTCGATGCTCGGCTACTCCGGCGGCGTCACCTTCCGGCCGATCAGCGGCGCCAGCGGTGTCGGCGGCATGGTCGGGCGGGCGATGAGCGGCGAGAGCGTGGCGATGATGGTCGCCGAGGGCCAGGGCAACGCGCTCTACGGCTTCCGCGGCCACTACGTGACGCTCATCGAGCTCCAGAACGAGACCCTCACCGTCGAGGCGGACCGGCTGCTGGCCCACCACGCCAACCTCTCGACGTCGGTGGAGATGATCGGCCAGGGCGGCATCCGCCAGGCCGTGCGCGGCGCGATGTCGGGGCAGGGCCTGTTCACCACGAAGGTGAGCGGCATCGGCTCGGTGGCGCTGCTCTCCCACGGAGGCACCTTCGAGATCCCCGTCAACGGCGAGCTGGTCGGCGTCGACCCGCAGGCCTACGTCGGCCACGTCGGCCCGCTCCAGATCGACTTCAAGGTCAGCGCCGGCCTGCGCGACGTCGTCGGCCGCGGCTCCGGCGAGGCGACCCAACTGCACTGCACCGGCCAAGGACGTGTCTACATCCAGGCCTCGGAGGAGAAGTTCTGATGATCCAGCTGTCCGGCGGTACGACCGTCCACGACGCGAACACGCTGCCGTCCAACGACAACGTCAACGCCTACTCGTTCTGCATCGACCTCAACGGCGAGTGGTTCACCTCCAAGGGCGCGATGATCGCCTACTACGGCAACATCGACTTCTCCGGCGTGGCCGCGTTCGCCTCCCGAGCAGCCTGGGTGGCCGCGCGCTTCTCCTCCCCGCTCTACACCGAGGACTGGATCGTCGCCGCGGGTCAGGGCAAGCTCGTGATCGGCGACCGGGGCTACGACATCAACTCCTACGACCTCGACCAGGGCAACCTGACGATCAAGGCCTCGAACCTGCTCGCCTTCGAGACCGGCCTGGAGCTCAAGCAGTCGATCATCCCCGGCTTCCTCGTCCTCATCGGCACCGGCAAGTTCCTGGCCTCCTCGTCGGGCCCGGTGATCTTCGTCGAGCCGCCCTTCCGCGCCGACCCCGACGCCCTGCTCGGCTGGGCCGACTGCCCCTCCCCCTCGGTGCACTACGACCACAACTGGATGGCGCAGTCGTTCATGGCCGGGATCCAGGGCATGTTCGGCCGCGAGTCGGGCGAGGAGCGCCAGTACGACTTCACCGGTGCCGGCACGATCCTGATGCAGTCCTCCGAGCAGCTGCGCGCCGACGGCGCCCTGATGCGCCTGGTGGAGTCGCAGACCAACCTCCTCGACGCCCAGTCCGCCGGCGCCCTCGGACATCGACTGGTCGCCCGCGCCAACCAGCAGTAGCCCGCCGCCCGCCGTCCTCGCTGTGGGGTGGGAGGCGGGGCGGGATTTCCCCGGTCGACCGGGGAAATATGAACTTGGCGGCCGATATCCCGGCCGACAAGTTCAGATTTGGGCCGCCCAGTCGGCTCGGGGCCGATCCTCCGAAGCGCAGGAACCGCCTCGTCGACGTCGGGCCGTAGTCCCCGCCGGCTGCAGTCAGCCGGGGCCTCTGGGCGACCCGCCGGGGCGGGATTTCCCCGGCCGACCGGGGAAATATGAACTTGGCGGCCGATATCCCGGCCGACAAGTTCAGGTTTGGGCCGCCCGGTCGGCGCCGGGCCGACGGACCCATGGCTCGCAACGGCGCGCACGGAGGGTGACCTACCGGGCGGGATCCGCCCGGTGGGTCACCCTCCACGCCGTCGCGCGTTGGGTCTCTCGGGTCACCCCACGGCGAACCAGCGGCCGAAGCGCTTGCGCGCGGGCGCGCTGTCGAGGGTGACGAAGTCGTCGTTGGTGGTCACGTTGACGCGCAAGCGGTCCGGCTTCTCGCCGCGGAAGGTCAGGCAGCCCACCCGGAACCGGGCGGTCAGGGTCTCGCCGCCGTCGCTCAGGCGCACGCTGCGCGGCTTGCAGCGCGCGCCGTCCAGCGGCGAGGAGAAGCCGTGGGCGCGGTCGATGAAGAGCTGGTCCGTGCCGCCGCCGTCGTCGTTGTAGGAGGCGACGAACTCGGGCCCCTTGCGCGAGCGGTCGACGTCGAAGAACACGTCGGTCTGGTACGGAACCCGACCGTTGAACTCGACGCGCATGGTGACGACCTTCTCGCCGGCGGAGATCCGGACCTGGTCGATGTCGCCGGCACTCGGCCGGGCGCCGGTCTCGTCGTCGTGGTGCCACACGGCGGCGGAGGCCCCGGAGGCGAGTGTCATCGGGAGCACGAAGCCGGCCACGGAGGCGAGGGCGAGGGGGGGCGAGGCGTCTGGTCACGAGATCTCCAATGAGAGAGAGGACAAAGTCACCCCCTAGATGCGGCGACCGGGGGAAAGGTTGCAAACCGATGCCCACGTAGTGGACACGGCGCGAATCCGGTCCCGCTCGGCTACGCGTGGGCCCGGTGCAGCGCGACGATGCCTCCGGTGAGGTTGCGCCACTGCGGCGCACTCCAGCCGGCCTCTGCGATGAGGGCGGCCAGGCCGGGCTGGTTCGGCCAGGCGCGAATCGACTCGGCGAGATAGACGTAGGCGTCCGGCGAGGAGGACACCGCGCGGGCGACCGGTGGCAGCGCGCGCATGAGGTATTCGACGTAGACCGTGCGGAACGGCGCCCAGGTCGGGTGGCTGAACTCCGAGACGACCAGGCGCCCGCCGGGGCGGGTGACGCGGCGCATCTCGCGCAGGCCCGCCACGGGGTCGACGATGTTGCGCAGGCCGAACGAGATCGTGACGGCGTCGAAGGAGTCGTCGGCGAACGGGAGGCGGGTGCCGTCGCCGGCGGTGAACGGCAGGTGCGGCAGCGACTCCTTCCCCACGCGGAGCATGCCGAGGCTGAAGTCACAGGGCACGACTGTGGCCCCCCGCTCGGCGAACGGCTGGCTCGAGGTGCCGGTCCCGGCGGCCAGGTCGAGCACCCGCTCGCCCGGCTTCGGGTCCACCGCGGCGAGCACCTCACGGCGCCAGCGCCGGTCCTGCCAGAGGGAGAGGACGTCGTTGGTGACGTCGTAGCGCCGCGCCACCGCATCGAACATGCGTCGGACGTCGGTCGGCTGCTTGTCGAGGTCGGCGCGGGTCACACGTCAAGGGTAGAGATTCCCCGACACCGGCAACCAAACGGGCACGTCCTGCGTCTCTCAGACAGCACCACATCAGATAATCCCATCCGTCACTCCAGTCACAGAGAGCCGAGTTCCAGCCATGACCGTCGTCCGCCGCCTCACCCTCACCGTCGCACTGCTGTGCGCCCTTGCGGCCCTCGTCGCCTACGGCCTGGGCTGGTCGCCGCTCACCTCGGGTGACGACGCCGAATCGGCCGCCCGCGACCACAGCTCAGCCAGCGACAACCGTCCCGGCACCGGCCGCGAGGACGCGCCGACCACGCCCGGCGACACCTCGCCGAGCGCGCCCGGGACCACCCAGCCCGGCAAGCCCGGCAAGCCCGGGACGCCGAGCACCCCGCCGAGCCCGAGCGACCCGACGTCGCCGTCCACGCCGGACGCCCCCGCGACCCCCGACGCGCCCGCGACGCCCGACGAGCCCGAGGCGCCCCCGGCGCTCCAGCCCGGACCGGCCCTGCTCTCCCCCGGCGACAACAACGACGAGGTGCGCGAGCTCCAGGCCCGCCTGCGCCAGATCGACTGGTTCAACCAGGACGTCACCGGCGTCTACGGCGACGTGACCCGCACCGCCGTCGAGGGCTTCCAGGCCAAGCGCGGCATCCCGGTGACCGGCGAGGTCGACCAGCGCACCCTGGACCGCCTGCTGGCCATGACCCACGAGCCCACCCAGGACGAGCTGACCAACAAGCCCCCCGAGACCTCCGGCTCCAACACCCCCGGCGCCCTCGACGAGCGCTGCAAGACCGGGCGCGCGCTGTGCATCGACAAGTCCAGCCGCACTCTGCGCTGGGTCGTCGACGGCCAGGTGCTCAAGACCGTCGACGTGCGCTTCGGCTCCGAGGAGCTGCCGACCCGTGAGGGCGCCTTCCAGGTCTTCCAGAAGAGCCGCGACCACGTCTCGTCGCTCTACAACACCTCGATGCCGTTCGCGATGTTCTTCTCCGGCGGCCAGGCCGTCCACTACTCGCCCGACTTCGCCGCTACCGGCTACAACGGCGCCTCGCACGGCTGCGTGAACGTCCGCGACCTCGCCGCCGTCACGTGGCTCTTCGACCAGGTGAACATCGGCGACAAGGTGATCGTCTACTGGTCCTGAGAAGCCAGCCGAGCTGATCAGTCGGCCGCGGACGTGACGAGAGAGTCGACCACGTCCGCGGCCGTCTCGGCGCTCATGCCCTGCGCCTGGATCTCGAAGGTGCGGGCGTCGTCGCCCTGCTGGCAGCGCACCGCCTGCGGCACCTCGGCAGGGTCGATCGGCTGGCCCTGCGGCACCTGCCCGCTCCAGGTGAGGGCGCAGACCGCGTCGCCGACGTCGACGAGCTCGACGTTGTTGCGGGCGACGCCGAGCAGCCCGGGGTCGATCGGTGGGAAGTCGGCCAGCATGACGCCGGCCGCGCGACCCACACCGGTCACCTGGGCGACCGAGAGGCCGTCCTCGGCCGAGTAGACCCGGAACGAGGCGGGTGCGTCGTAGAGCTCGGAGAGGCTGTCGACCGCCGACTTCTGCTGCTCGGCGAGGATCGTGGGGTCCGCGATCTGCGCCTGGAGCTCCGGCGGCAGGTCACCGCTGTCGAGAGCGATCAGGCCGCCGGGGAGCGAGTCCGGCAACGAGACGTCGGCCGACGACGAGTCGGACGAGTCGAGATCGGGTGCCTCGTCACCCTCGCTCTTCGGGAGGCCGACTGCGAAGCCGACCATGGCGGCGAGCAGCACCAGCCCGAGGACGGCGGCGAGGATCTGGGAACGCGTCGATGCAGGCACGCCCCCGATCATGCCCTCCGCGGGGAAGCCTCCGACCGGCACCCCGACGCCGATGAGTACGCTCACGGGGTGACTGATGGTGCTCCGGCCGACGACGCCGCGCTCCGGGCGTCGCCCTTGGTGGTCCGCACCACCGCGATCGAGCTCCCCGACGCGCTCTCCCTGGTCGACCTGCTCCCGGAGTCCGAGCCGGTCGCCTGGCTGCGCCGCGGGGAGGGTCTGGTCGGCTGGGGTGTCGCGGCATCGGTTCGCACCAGCGGGCCGGGGCGCTTCACCGACGCCGATGCCTGGTGGTCCGACATCGCGGGCCGCGCGGTCGTGCGCGACGACGTCGTGCTCCCTGGCAGCGGCCTGGTCTGCTTCGGCTCGCTGGGATTCACCGACGATCAAAGCGATGCCGCCAGCTCCGTGCTCGTGGTCCCGGAGGTGGTCGTGGGACTGCGCGAGGGGCGCGCCTGGCTCACCACCGCGTCGGTCGGCGAGCTACGCCGCCAGGATGTGCCGCTGGAGGCCCAGCCGGCCCCGCCGGCCCCGGTCAACCTCCGCTTCGCAGACGGCGCGCGCACCGGCGAGGAGTGGATGGGGGTCGTAGCCGACGCGGTGGCTCGGATCAACGCCGGAGCGCTCGAAAAGGTCGTGCTCGCCCGCGACCTGGTCGCCACGGCCGACGAGCCGATCGACGTCCGGTGGCCGCTGCGGCGGCTCGCGGAGTCCTATCCGACCTGCTGGACCTTCCACGTCGAGGGCATGTTCGGCGCCACCCCCGAGCTCCTCGTCCGCCGCGAGCGGGGCCTGGTCACCTCCCGTGTGCTGGCCGGCACCATCCGGCGCACCGGCGACGACGAGCGCGACCTGGCGCTGGCCGCCACCCTCGCGCGCTCCTCGAAGGACCTCGAGGAGCACGAGTACGCCGTCCGCTCGGTCGCCGACGCCCTCGGCCCGCACTGCTCGTCGATGAACGTGCCCGAGGCACCGTTCGTGCTGCACCTGCCGAACGTGATGCACCTGGCCACCGACGTCGCCGGCGTCGTCCACGACGCCGACCAGGTCTCCTCCCTCGCGCTCGCTGCCGCCCTGCATCCATCGGCCGCCGTCGGGGGCACCCCGACGAGGGTCGCCGTGGAGCTGATCGGCGAGATCGAGGGCATGGACCGAGGTCGCTATGCCGCGCCGGTCGGCTGGATGGACGCCGCCGGAGACGGTGAGTGGGGCATCGCCCTGCGCTCGGCCGAGCTCACCGGCGCCTCGGTGCGACTGTTCGCCGGCTGCGGCATCGTCGCCGACTCCGACCCCGCCTCGGAGCTGGTGGAGTCGCAGGCCAAGCTGGTGCCGGTCCGCGACGCCCTGGGCTGACCTCGACGTCCGGGCATCGGAGGTGAGCAAGCCGACGAGTGAGGAACGAGACTCGCCTGACGATCGAGTGCCGACGAATCCTCGCAACCGACCTCGGGAACGCTGGCAGGCACGGTAGCCGGGGGTTTCGTCGGCGCTCGCTGGCGCTCGCTTGCTCAACCTCCGGGGAACCGGCTCTGCGCGGACCGGGCGTTTCGTCGGCGCTCGCTGGCGCTCGCTTGCTCAACGTCCGGGCGGAACGGCCACGCGGGTCAGTCCAGGTCGTCGCCCTCGGCGAGGCGGATGAAGGTGCGGGTGCCGGTGATGGCGAGGTTGTTCATGTGCGTCTCGACCATCGTGAGGCCGATCTCGCTGTAGACCTTGTCGTGGATCGCCACGGTGCGCTGGGCGGCGACCTCGCGGACGAAGTAGATGGCCTCGCTCACCTTCAGCCACGGCGCCGACACCGGCGCGAGCAGGACGTCGACGTGCTCGCCGGGCTCGGCGAGGGAGTCGCCGGGGTGGTAGACGGTCTGGTCGCCGAGCTTGAGGAGGTAGCCGGAGTTGTCGAAGCGCGGGAGGTCGGGGTGGATGACGGCGTGCCGCTCGCCCACGACGCGCACCGGCACCCCGATGTCGATCGTCTCGCCGGGAGTCACCGTGGTGACACGGTCGGCGAGGTCGGGCGCCTCGTCTCGGATGGTGTCGGCGACGGCCTCGATGGTGTGGATCCGCGCCTTGGTGGCGCGCAGGTGGTCGGGGTCGTAGTGGTCGGCGTGCTGGTGGGTGATGAGGACGACGTCGGCCCCGTCGACTGCCTCGCGCTCGGTGAAGGAGCCCGGGTCGATGACGATGACGACGCCGTCGTGCTCGATGCGGACGCACGCATGGCCGAACTTGGTGAGCCTCATGCGCCCTACGTTAGCCGGATCGCGAACCGGTCGGCGGGACGGACCGACGCGAGCCCTTGACTTAAAGTGAAGTTGAGGTTCTACCGTCGAGGAGATGGGTACCGATCAGCCGTCCACGACCACCACGAGCCGCGCTGCCGAGACCTCCAGCTGGACCGACATGCGGCCCTACGCGGGAGCCACTGTCGTGCTCGCCGGCGGCATCCTCCTCACCGCGATCAACATCTACCTCACGACCAGCCTGCTCCCCAGCGCGGTCGCGGACATCGGTGGACGGTCGTACTACGCCTGGGTGACCACCGCATACATGATCGCGAGCGTCGTCTCCGCGATGCTGGTGAGCCAGGCGCTCGGGCGCTACGGCGCCCGGCGGGCCTATGTGATCGCGTTCGGCACGTTCGTGGCCGGCAGCCTGCTCGCGGCCGTGACGCCGGCGATGGGAGTGCTGCTCGTCGGGCGGGTGATCCAGGGACTCGGCGGCGGTGTGCTGTCGGGGTTGGCCTTCGCGACGATCCGCACCGCACTGCCTGCTCGGCTGTGGGCACAGGGCACCGCCGTCGTCTCCGCGATGTTCGCGATCGGGACGCTGGTCGGCCCCGCGCTCGGCGGGGCGTTCGCCCAGTTCGGCAGCTGGCGCCTTGCCTTCGGGTCGGTGGCGCTGCTCGGCGTGGTCCTCGGCGCACTCGCGCCCCGGGTCCTGCCGGCCACCGGCGAGGTCGACCACGTCGAGTCGGTCCCCTACCCGTCGCTGGCGCTTCTCTCGGCCGCCGCGGCCGCGATCAGCATCGGGAGCATCGTGTCCGGCGTCGTGCCGGTCGCCGCCGCGCTCGGCTGCGCGGCGATCCTGCTGCTCGGGTTCGTCGCCTGGGAACGCCGTGCTCCCACGACCGTGCTTCCCAAGCCGACCTACGACGGCGGCTCCGCGTTGAGATGGGTCTACCTGTCGATCGGGCTCACGACCGCTGCCGTCGCCACCGAGGCGTTCACGCCGCTGTTCGGGCAACGGCTCATCGGACTCGGGCCACTGGTCGCAGGATTCCTCGGCGCGACGATCTCGGGCGGCTGGTCGTTGGCCGGGCTCGGCAGCGTCCGCGCCGGCACCCGCCGGGCGCAACGACGGTTGCGGATCGTCGGGCCGGCGGTCCTGGCCGGCGGCCTCCTGGTCGCGGCGGCACTCCAGACCGAGCCGTCCAACGGCTGGCTCGTGCTGGGCTGGGCGATCGCGCTGGTCATCGCCGGCAGCGGGATCGGGCTCGCCTTCCCGCACATGTCGGTGGCCGCGATGAGCAGCAGCGACGACGAGCAGCAGGCCGCGAAGGCTGCCGCCGGGGTGCCGATGGTCGGCCTCATCAGCCAGTCGATGGTGGTGGCGATCGGCGGGGTCCTCGTCAGCGTCACCAGCCCGTCGGTGGCCGATGCCGCGCGCAGCATCTTCTCCGCCATCGCGCTGCTCGCCCTCCTGGGGCTGCTCTGCTCGGCTCGGGCGCTGCGAGCCGAGTCGTAGGGGCAGGGCAGCGCGTCGGCTCAGCCGCCGCGCTCGCCCCGGGCGGCCGCGTCGGCGAACTTGGCGATCCGCGCGGCCCGCGTCTCCGCGCGCTTGGCGGTGACGATCTGGGTGAGCATCAGCTTGCGGGCCGACGGCGGGAAGGAGTCCCAGTGCTCGCGGGCGCCGGGCCGGTCGGCCAGCGCCGCGGCGAGGTCGGCCGGCACGACGAGGTCCTCGACGTCGTCGAGGAGCGTCCAGCTGCCGTCGGCGTGGGCGCGGTCGAGCACCGCCTGGCCGGCCGGCTGCATCCGGTCCTCGGCCAACAGCTGCTCGATGCGCACCTTGTTGGGGCGCGACCACCCGCTGCCGCGGCGACGTGGCGAGAACCAGAGGCGCCGGCGACGCTCGTCGACGGTGCCGGCGGTGCTGTCGATCCAGCCCCAGGCGAGCGCCTCGAGGACCAGTTCGTCGTAGCCGACCGACTTCCCGGCATCCGAGCGCCACGAGTAGACCCACGCCCCGCCGTCGCGATCGTGGTGCTCGGCCAGCCAGGCGCGCCATTGAGCGAGAGTCTCAGGATGTACGTAGGGGCGACCGTCGTGAGCGGCGCCCTCATCAGGTTGCTCGGGCATCACCGCATGGTGCCACTACGGTCGTCGACGTGGTGGTGTTGAGGATCGCGGTCCCGGAGGACGCCGATGCCTTCTACGAGCTACACCGGGCGTGCTGGCGCGAGGCCTATGCCGGCCTGATGCCCGCCGAGGCGATCGAGCGGGCCTTCTCCGACCGCGTGGCCTACGTCGAGCGGCGCCGCGACCGGCTCGGCGACTCGGCTCGGCCGACCTGGCTGGCCGAGCAGGACGGCGTGGCGATCGGCTTCGCGACGGCGGGCCCGGCCCGCGCCGAGACGCCGCCGGTCGAGTTCGAGCTCTATGGGATCTATGCGCGCTCGGCGTACTGGGGCCAGGGCGTCGGCGCCGCGCTGCTGCAGGCCGCCGTAGGCGACCGCGCGTGCTACCTGTGGGTCCTCGACGGCAACGACCGGGCGATCGCCTTCTACCGGCGCCACGGCTTCGTGCTCGATGGCGGTCGTGAGGACCATCCCGAGGGCCTCCACCTGCGGATGGTGAGACGATCGGACCCATGACTGCCGGCACCCTCGCCCTCACCGGATCCACCGGCGCCCTCGGCGGCCTGGTGGCCCATGCGCTCGCCGACCTCCACCCGCGGCTCCTGGTCCGGGACCCGGCACGCGCCCCGAAGATCGACGCCGACGTGTACGTGGCGCCCTACGGCGACGCGACCGCCTGCACGGCCGCACTCGAGGGCGTCGAGGTGCTCTTCCTCGTCTCCGCCTCGGAGTCTGCCGAGCGCCGGACCGAGCATCGCACCATCATCGAGGCCGCCGCTCGGGTGGGCGTGCGCCAGATCGTCTACACCTCCTTCGCCGGCGCGGGCGCGGAGGCCACCTTCACCCTGGGCCGCGACCACGGCGACGCCGAGCAGGCGATCCGGGAGAGCGGCATGGCCTTCACCTTCCTGCGCGACGACTTCTACCTCGACGTCCTGCCGCTGTTCGCGGACGCCGAGGGCGTGATCCGAGGCCCCGCCGGACACGGCCGGGTGGCGGCCGTCGCCCGGCGCGACGTCGCCGACGCCGCCGTGGCGGTGTTGCGCGATCCGGCCGCCCACGCCGGCGCCACCTACACCCTCACCGGTCCGCAGTCGCTGACCCTGGAGGAGGTGGCGACCCGGGCGAGCGCCGTCCTGGGCCGGCAGCTGCGCTACGAGCCGGAGACGGTCGAGGAGGCCTATGCGTCGCGTCGAGCGGCCTATCCGGACGCCGCGCAGTGGCAGCTGGATGCGTGGGTGAGCACCTACGTCGCGATCGCCGACGGCTCGGTCGCCGAGGTGACCCACGACGTCGAGCGGCTCACCGGGCATCCGGCGCGCACACTGGAGCAGGCGCTCGAAGGCGACCTCGCCTCGTAGCTCAGGCGGTGACGTGGTGCACGTAGCACCACCGCCACTCCTCGCCGTCCTCGGCCGACTCCATCACCGGGTGGCCGGTCTCGTGGAAGTGGGCCGTGGCATGGCGGTCGGGTGAGGAGTCGCAGCAGCCGACGTAGCCGCACTCGAGACACTGGCGCAGCGCGACCCACCGGTGCCCGGCCTTCACGCACTCGTGACAGGTGCCGTCGGTGTGGGTCTCCACCGCTGGACTCGCGATCAGCTCGGCGCACTCCTCGCCGGGGCGCCGCACGACGTTGGTGCGCAGCTCGGCCCGCTCCTGGGTGGCGCTGTCGAGCATCGACTCCTCGACGTCGAGCATGGCCAGGACCTCGGCCACCACCACCGACGGCGTGGTGCCCTCCGACCTGATCTGCAGGACCCGCCTGCGTTCGGCCTCGATCATGGCGAGCCGCAGCCTGCTGTAGACCTCGCTGGGCGTCTCCTCGTCGGGGGTCGTGCCGAGCCGCTCCCAGGCGGCGAAGTTGCGCTGCTCGGTGCGCTGCCGGATCAACGCGACGACGCCGTGGAGGTCGTCGGAGTCGCCCTGTTCGCTCTTCAGCCTCTTGAGCTCTGCGAACCCGGCCTTGGATGCCTGCTGGAGCAGGGTGGCGCGGGCCAGGGCGTCGTCCATCGGGTCCGGGGACTCGACCCGCAGTCGTCGCGCGAGCATCGGGAGGGTGAGGCCCTGGATGAGCAGGGTGCCGACCACGACCGTGAAGGCGATCAGCAGCAGGACGTCGCGATGCGGCGCCTGGTGCGGGATGACATACGCGGCGGCCAGGGTGACCACCCCGCGCATGCCGGCCCACCCCAGCAGCAAGGCGTACGCCGCGGGCGGCCGGCTCTCCCGGCGACTGGGCCGCTCGAGGAGGACGAGGCGGGCGGCGAAGATCCAGACCAGCCGGAGCAGGATCACCGCGACCAGGCTCAGCCCGCAGACCAGGGCGATCCTGCCATTGGACAGGTCGCTGTCGTGCACGTCGCGGAAGAGTCCCGCGGCCTGGAGGCCGATGAGCAGGAAGACCGCGTGCTCGAGCACGAAGGAGATCGTGCGCCAGTTGGTGCGGTCGGCAAGGCGCGACTGGGCGGTCTGGGTGATCGGGGCCTTGTGCCCGAGCAGCAGGCCGGCGATCACGACCGCGATGACGCCGGAGGCATGGATCGACTCGGCCGCCACGTAGGCGCCGTAGGGAACGATGAGCGAGAGGGCGGTGTCGATCAGCGTGTCGGTGACCCGGCTGCGCATGAACGCCACGACGGCGAAGATCGCCAGGCCGATCGCGACCCCACCGCCGGCGGCGATGAGGAAGTCGAGCGCGACGCCCTGGGCGGTCGGGGTGTCGACGTGGCCGCCGCCGTGCATCGCCAGGCCGGCTGCGGCGAGCGCGGTCCGCAGCGAGACGAGCGCGGTGGCGTCGTTGAGGAGCGACTCGCCCTCCAGGACGGTGGTGATGCCTCGCGGCAGGCCGATCCGGCGCCCGACCGCCGTCGCGGCGACGGCGTCGGGCGGCGCGACGACGGCGCCGATCGCGAACGAGAGGCCCCAGCTGAGGCCGGGAAGCAGCGCGTGGACCAGGACGGCGACACCCGCCGCGGTGAACACGACCAGGCCGACGGAGAGGAACAGGATCGGGCGCAGGTTCGCCCGGAAGTCGACCAGCGAGGTCTGGATGGCCGCCGCGTAGAGCAGCGGCGGCAACAGGCCGTAGAGCACGACGTCGGCGCTGAGGTCGATCTCCAGGACGCCCGGGATGTAGGAGACGGCCACGCCGACGACGATCAGCACCAGTGGCGGCGAGATCTCGATCTTCTCGGCGAACGCCGTGACGACCAGGACGCTGACGGCGAGCGAGACGAGCAGTACGGCGATCTCCACCGGCACATTGTGGCCGCCGCGCGGGATCCTGCGCGAGTTTCGCGTCAGGCTGTGAGAGTCACTGTCGGTTGTTGGCGATCGCGGTCGCGATCGCGGTGAACGCGTCGGTGTACTCGGTGGTCGGCAGGGCGATGAAGTCGACGTTGAGGTCGAAGGCCGACTTCGCGGTCTGGTAGCTCTCGTCCAGCCCGTCGATCATCTCCGCGCTGACGGTGAGGAAGTGGTTGACCTCCGGATAGATCGGGTCGAGGTCGAGGTCGCGCACCGCGAGGTCGAAGTCGTAGACCGACTTGCGCATCTCGGCCGAGGCCTCCAGTGCCTGCGGGAAGTTGTCGTTGGTCGAGGCGCGCGACTGCTTGTCGCTCGCCTTCCCGAACGACACCGAGAACTGGTTGAGGGCGTCGGTGTAGCCGTTCGCGGCCTCGTCGCTGATCCGGTCGGTCGGCGGGGCGGTGGTGGTCTCGGTGGTCTCCTCGGTCGTCGGATCGGTGGTCGGCGGCTGGCTGGTGGTGGTGGGGTCCGCCTTCGGCTCGTCGTCACCGCCGTTGTTGGTGAGCACGATCGCCAGGACGACCGCCAGCACCACCGCCACCGCCGCGGCACCGATCCCCACGAACAGGCCGGTGCGCGACCGAGCGCCGCTGCTGCCGTGCGGGCCCGATGAGCCCGTCGAGCCCGAGTGTCCGGCAGGTTGACCTGGGGACCAGCTCGGCTGAGTCCCCGGAGCCCCGGCGGCCTGGTAGGGCTGCTGGGACGGCGGCCGGGCTGGCGGCGTGGCCGCCTGAGCGCGGCTTCGGAAGCGCGCGACGTCGGACTCGCTGAGCTGTCCCATGGCGTAGCCGAGCACGGCGAGGGCCCATTGGGCGCGGGCCACCGCGCCCGGGTCGCCGGTGCCGAACCGGTCGCCGGCCGCGCGGGCGGCGTCGGCGGGATCGGTGCCGGCGGCGATCGAGTCGAGCATCGAGCGGTAGGCACCGGTGCGGACGACCTTGAGGAGGAGGTCGGCATCGGCGTGGGAGACCTCGCCCTGACGAGCGGCCTCGTCGAGCGTCGGACCGAGCCGGCCCGAGTCGTCGAAGACCTCCCGGCCGACCTGGCGGCCGAGCTCGTAGAGGCGGTCGTGAATCTCCATGGGCGAATGGTAGGCACGACTCGCGTCCGGCGCGCCTCCAGGCCGCTCAGCGAGCGGCGAGCTCGCGGATGGCCAGGTCGAGCTCGCGGCGGTCGTCGCGACGCACGCGCACCTCGACCACCTCGATCCCGCCGTTGGGTGAGGCGAGCGCCTGCTCGAGCTCGGGGAGGCTGTCCACCCGCAGGTGCGGGGTGCGGGTCGCGGCGCACAGCGCGCCGAGGTCGACGCCGTGCGGGGTACCGAAGAGGGTCTCGAAACGGTCGGCGTACTCGGGCGCACCCTGCTCGAGGGTGGCGAAGATCGCGCCGCCGTCGTCGTTGACCACCACGATGGACAGGTCGGGGCGCGGCTCGTGCGGCCCGAGGACCAGGGCGCCGGAGTCGTGCAGGAAGGTGACGTCGCCGAGCAGCGCGATCGTGGGCGCCTCGGGGCGACCCAGTGCGGCGCCGATCGCGGTGGAGATGGTGCCGTCGATCCCGGCCAGGCCACGGTTCGCGATCGTCTTGCGCCGCTCCCCCACGCCGGTCGGGCGAGCCATCAGGTCGAGGTCGCGGATCGGGCTGGACGCCCCGACCACCAACTGCATGCCGGGTCCGACCGCACGGTGCACCGCTCCGGCCACCTCGTACGGCGTGAGCTCGGGTCGAGCCGCGAGCAGGGCATCGAGTCGGCGGGAGACCTCGCGGTCGGCGTCCTGCCACGCATCGAGCCAGCCGGCCTCGTCGGCGCCGGAGACGGTGTAGGCGGACGCCGTGTCATCGACCGAGTACGGGCGCTCGGCCCAGACCCCGCGGCCGGGGACGCTCAGGACCTCGACGTCGGCCCGGCCCAGGAGCCGCTGCACCGGCCGGGAGAGGGTCGGCGATCCGTAGACCACGGCCCGCTCGATCTGCCGGCCCAGACCCTCGGGATCGCCGAGCAGGAGGCGATAGCAGCGCAGCGCGTGGGTGCCCGTGCGCGACCCCGACGACGGCTCGGCGAACAGCGGCCACCCGGCCGTCTCGGCGAGCCGGCGCGCCGGTGGACCGGCGTCGTCACCCGCCACGACGACGGTGCGCGGCCCGAGCGGGAGGTCGATCGCGCGGGGCGACCCGGCGCGGCCGCGGGACGGGCGCTCGGCGTCCGGGCTCCATGGAGCATCGTCCGGCAGCAGCGGGTCGTCGAGCTGCACGTTGAGGTGGGTCGGCTGGGTTCCAGCGAGGTCGAGGGAGGTGGGCTCGGCCAGGTCGATCGTGGGGACCAGCGGCTCGAAGATGCCGACCTGGTCGGTGGTCTGGTTGGCGTCGGTGCCGCGCATCCGGGCCGGACGGTCGGCGGTGACGACGACGACCGGCACTCCGGCATGGGCGGCCTCCAGCACCGCCGGATGCAGGTTGGCGGCGGCGGTGCCCGAGGTGCAGAGCACGGCCGCGCGCGAGTGACTGCGAGTGAGACCGAGCGCGAGGAAGCCGGCGGTGCGCTCGTCGATGCGGGTGTGCAGTCGCACCAGACCCGCCTCCGCGGCGTCGAAGCAGGCGAAGGCGAGCGGCGCGTTGCGGCTGCCCGGGGCGAGCACCACCTCGGTGACGCCGGCCTCGATCAGCTGCCGGACGACGTCGCGGGCCAGCTCGGTCGCGGTCATCGTTCGACCTCCTCGAGGCGGTCCGCCCAGTGCGCCACCCGCTCGGCGGGGGCGGCGAGCCGGTCGAGCGCGTCCGGGTCGACCTGGGGTCTGCGGACCGGCAGCACGCCGTCGACGGGCAGCAGCGGGCTGGTGACGACGTCGTCGGCGAGCAGCTGCACGGTGGCCAGCCCGCACGCGTGTGGCAGCTCGGGCAGCGCGGCGGCCAGGGCGAGCCCGGCGGCGATGCCCACCGAGGTCTCCAGCGCGGAGGAGACCACGACCGGCAGGCCGATGTCCTCGGCGATCCGCAGGCAGGCGCGCACCCCGCCGAGGGGCTGCACCTTGAGCACCGCGACGTCGGCGGCCTCCAGGTCGCGCACCCGGTAGGGATCGGCCGCGCGGCGGATCGACTCGTCGGCGGCGACCTTCACCGCGACCCTGCGGCGCACCCGGGCCAGGTCCTCGACGCTCTCGACCGGCTGCTCGACGTACTCCAGCCCGCCGGCCGCGCGGTCGAGGCGCGCGATCGCAGCGACGGCGTCCTCGACCGACCAGGCGCCGTTCGCGTCGACCCGGATCGCGGCGTCGGGGCCGAGCGCCTCACGGACGGCGGCGACCCGGTCGGCGTCCTGGTCGAGGCTCTGGCCGGGCTCGGCCACCTTCACCTTGGCGGTGCGGCAGCCGCCGGCGCGGACGATCTCGGCGGCCCGCTCGGGGCCGACCGCGGGCACCGTGACATTGACCGGGATCTCGGCACGCAACGGGGCCGGCCAGTCGCCCGCGGCGGCCTCGCGGGCACAGGCCAGCCACGGTCGCGCGGTCGGGGCGTCGTACTCGAGGAAGGGGCTCCACTCCCCCCAGCCGGCCGGGCCCTCGACCAGGGCGGCCTCGCGGACCGTGAGGCCGCGGAACCGGGTGCGCATCGGGATGGAGACGACTCTCAGGCTCATCGGACCGCCTCCCGGAGGCGGAGCCGGTCGGGCTTGCCGTTGGGCAGCAGCGGGATCGCGTCGAGGACGACGACCTGGCGGGGCGCCCACGCGCGGGGATGTGCGGCGCCCACCCAGTCGCGCAGCTCGTCCTCGCTCACCTCGCCGCCCGAGTCGGCGGCCCGGTCGGCGCGGGGCACCACGAACGCAACGAGCCGCTGACCCCATTCCTCGTCGGGGACGCCGAGCACCTCGGCCTCGCCGATCGCCGGATGCGCACGCAGCCGGGCCGCCACCGCCGGGCCCGGCACGTTCACGCCGCCGCTGACCACTACGTCGTCGAGTCGGCCGAGCACGTGCAGCCGGCCGTCGGCGTCGAGCCGCCCGGCATCGGCGGTGCGGTACCAGCCGTCGACGAGGGTCTCGGCGGTGAGCTCGGGGTCGCCGTCGTAGCGCTCGAAGAGCGTGGGGCCGGCCAGCAGGATCCGGCCGCCGTCGGCGTCGCCCTCGAGGGCCACCTCGACGCCGTCGAGCGGCCGGCCGTCGTACACGCAGCCGCCCGCGGTCTCGGCGGCGCCGTAGGTCGCGACGAGGTGGATGCCCGCCGCAGCGGCCCGCTCGCGCAGGGCGGGGTCGATCGGGCCGCCGCCGAGCAGCACCGTGTGGGCCCGGGCGAGCGCCGCGCGGTCGGTGCCGTCGACGTCGTCGAGCATCCGGTGCAGCTGGGTGGGCACCAGGCTGGTGAACCAGCCCTCGCCGTCGGGCCAGCCGTCGGTCACCGGCTCGTGGCCGGCGGCCAGCGAGCGGCAGACGACCTGGATGCCGGCGACGTAGCCGATCGGCAGACGCAATGCCCAGGGCCCGGTGGCGCCCAGCCGTGCGGCGCTGGCCGCGACCGAGGCCAGTACGGCTCGGCGGGAGAGCACCACGCGCTTGGGGCGGCCCGAGGAGCCGGACGTCTCGACGATCAGCGGCTCCGGCTGCTCGGCGTCGAGCCAGCCGCGCAGCCAGGAGACGTCCACCCGGCGAATCTATCGACTCGCGCCCCTGCTTGAATCCGTGGGTGGCGACGGCGGCGCAGTGGGTGGCAGGGGCGCGTCCGCGCACCCTCCCGGCGGCGGTCGCGCCGGTCCTCGCCGGCACCGGTGTGGCGGCCTTCGAGGACGGCGCGGTGTGGTGGAAGGCGCTGCTCGCGCTCGTGGTGAGCCTGGCACTCCAGGTCGCGGTCAACTATGCCAACGACTACTCCGACGGCATCCGCGGCACCGACGACGTGCGGGTGGGTCCGATGCGGCTGGTCGGCTCGGGCGCGGCCACGCCGGGAGCGGTCAAGCGGGCCGCGTTCCTGGCCTTCGGCGTGGCCGGAGTGGCCGGGCTGGTGCTCGCGGCGACGACGGCCTGGTGGCTGGTCGCCGTCGGGCTCGTGTGCGTGGTGGCCGCCTGGTACTACACCGGCGGCTCGACGCCGTACGGCTACCTCGGCCTCGGCGAGGTGATGGTCTTCGTCTTCTTCGGACTGGTCGCGGTGGTCGGCACCACCTACGTGCAGACCGAGCAGTGGTCGTGGGCGGCTCTGGTGGCCGCGTGCGGGGTGGGTGCGCTGGCCTGCGCGATCCTGGTGGCCAACAACCTGCGCGACATCCCCACCGACACCGAGGCCGGCAAGCGGACCCTCGCCGTCCGGCTCGGCGACCGCGCCACTCGCGGCCTCTACATCGCGCTCGTGGTCGCCGCGGCGCTTGCGGTGGTCGGCGTAGCCGCCCTGACGACGTGGTGGGCCCTGCTCGGCCTCGGCTTCCTGGCGATCGCCGGGCGTGCGGTGCTGATCGTCCGCGGCGGCGCCACCGGCCCCTCGCTGATCCCGGTGCTCCAGTCGAGCGGGATGGCGGAGCTGGCCTGGGCGGTTCTGGTCGCCGTCCCGCTGTTCGTGCGCGGCTAGCGCCTAGGCTGAGCACATGTGGTTCTGGATCCTGCTCATCGTCGTCGTCGCGGCGGTGGCCGCCTACCGGTTCCGGGTGCCGCTGCTCGCCAAGATCCTCGGCCAGCCCGAGAGCCGCATCCAGCGCCAGCTCGAGCGGCGCAGGCGCAACTAGCGCATCGCGGCCCGCCGGAGGTTGAGCAAGCGAGCGTCAGCCCTCCGCCGGAGGTTGAGCAAGCGAGCGCCAGCGAGCGCCGACGAAACCCCGGCAACCCACCAACCAAGATCCCCCAGGACGCCTACGCGGTCTCGTCGGCGCCGGCGGAGCCCGTTCGCCCGTCCAGCTTGCTCAGACTCGGGCGCGACGACTCGGCGTCCGCGTCACGCTGCGCGGCCTCGGCTGCGTCGTCCTCCTCGTCCTCCTTGGTGCGCGCCCGCTCGATCGCGCGGTCGGCCCGGGTCTCGACGTGCCGGGCGAGGCGGTCGCGGGGGCCGCTGAGGACGAAGTAGGAGCCGATCCCGCTGAGGAGGAAGGCGATCAGGAAGGTCAGTCCGAGCGCCGCCTCGCCCGCCACGAGCAGCCAGGCACCGGTCACCGCCGCCCAGGTCAGCAGGAAGAGTCCGAGGCGCAGCAGGGTGTAGACGAGGAAGTCCTTCACGGTTCCAGGGTATGCGGTGACCAGGAACGTTCTACATTGGAGTCGTGCTCCGGTTCCTGTTCCTCGTCGTGCTCTTCGCGGTGGCCGTCTATCTGCTGGTCCGCGTGTTCCAGGAGCGCGGCCCGGGCGCGGGCGCAGGCGGCCATCGCCCGCGTCGTCCCCACCGTCCGGCGCGACCCACGATCATCGCCCCCGACGACGACGAGGAGTTCCTCCGCGAGCTCGACCGCAAGCGTCGCCACCCCGAGGACCCCGACTCCTGAATTCGCGCTGACCCGTCCGCTATAGCTGACGGGTCACCGTGACTTTTGCGCTGACCCGTCCGCTATAGCTGACGGGTCAGCGTGGATTCGGGAGTCGCGTGGACGGTCTGCGCGGCCGGGGTGGACAGTGCGTAGGAGTGCTGGGAGCTGGTGGAGAAGTAGTTGATGCCGATGAAGTTGAACCACAGGGTCGCCAGGCCGACGCAGGCGAGGATCGCGGCGTTGCGGCCCTTCCAGCCGGCGGTCGCCCGGGCGTGGAGGTAGGCGGCGTAGACCACCCAGGTGATGAACGCCCACACCTCCTTGGGGTCCCAGTTCCAGTACCGCGACCACGCCTCGTGCGCCCAGATGGGGCCGGTGATGAGGACGGCGAAGGTCCACACCGGGAAGGCGAAGGCGTGGATCCGGTACGCCGTGCGGTCGAGCACCGTGAGGGACGGCACCCGGGACAGCGGGCCGGTGGTGGCGTCGCCCTTGCGCAGCTTGATCAGGTAGACGATCGAGAGGATGCCGCCGATCGTGAACGCGCCGGTGGCGATGACCGCCGAGACGACGTGGATCACCAGCCAGTAGGAGTTCAGGGCCTCGGTGAGCGGCGCGACCTCGTCGTGCAGCCAGACCACCGCGACCATGAGCGTGGCGGTGACGAAGGCGATCACGATCGGCGCCATCCACTGCAGCGAGTAGCGGCGCATCAGCAGCAGGTACATCAGCGCGACCACGAAGGTGCCGGAGATGGTGAACTCGTACATGTTGCCCCACGGCACCCGGTTGGGGTCCGCGGCCATGCCGCGCCCGAGCAGGGCGATGAAGTGCGCACCGACGGCGATGATCGTGAGCAGGACGCCCAGGCGCCCCAGGAAGTCGGTGCGCTGCCCCTGCGCCGCGGGGGCCTTCTCCGGCCCGACGTCGGTGAGCACCGAACCCGGCTCGGCCCCGTCGGCCTTCGCCGAGGCGGCCACGGCCTTCGGCTGCCGCATCGAGGCCCACTCGGCGAGATGGACGATGAGGGCGAGGAAGTAGACGATGCCGGCCGCGCCGATCGCCTGGTTGCTCAGCGTCTCCCAGCCAGCGTCGGTCATGGACTCATCTCCTTCTCGGATCGGCCACCAACGGCCGTCACGATCTCATCGAGCACGTCGCCGAGGTCGGCACCGCCGGAGCGATCCAGGATGCCGATCTCGACCATGGTCCCATCCCCGTCCTCGTCGTCTCGACGCCGGGCACGGATCCACACCCGGCGCGGCCGGATGAACAGCGACCCGAGCAGCCCCAGCAGCGCAAGGACGACGCCGCCGAGCGCGATCCGCTTTCCCGGGGTCTGGCTGATCTGCACGCGCACCCACGGCTGGACGTCGTCGAAGCTCACCGAGCCGAGGCCGTCGGGCAGCTGGGCGGTCTCTCCGAGCTGGAGGTCGAGGCGCAGCGGCTTGCCGTCGGCGTTCTCGACGGGGGTCGCCTTCTCGGTGTCGAGCACGTAGACCGACTGCGGGACGCCGCTGTCCAGCCCGAGGTCGCCGGTCCAGACGAGCATCGAGATGAGCGGGTTGGTCAGCGCCGGGAAGTAGGTCGTCGGGTTGCCGTCGGCCAGGACGAACGAGGGGTACAGCAGGCCGTCGAGCCCGACCGAGCCCGACTTCGCCGGCGCCTTGACCACCCCGAAGGAGAGGAACGACTGGTCCTGCGGCAGGAAGACGGTGGGGCCCTGGTAGGTGATCTCGCCCTCGGCGTCGCGGACGGTGATCACCGGCGCATACCCGTGGCCGATGAGGAAGACGTCGGTGTCGCCGATCGTCAGCGGGTGGTTGACCCGCAGGTCGTAGGACTTCTCCGGTCCGTCGACGCCCTCGCGGTAGCTCAGCTGCGCCCGGAAGTCGCGGGCCGTCCCTCTGGCCGATCCCTTGGTGAGCCAGGTGACCTTGAAGTCGTCGACGGTGAAGGTGAACGGGTCGAAGTCGTCGGCACCGAACAGGCTGCCGGGGTCGAGGTCGTCGTAGGAGGCCGCGGTGTTGGCGAACGTGCCGCCGCTCAGATCCCGCTCGGGGTCGCCGGCCAGCACGATCACGCCGCCCTGGTAGCCGAGCAGCGACCCGAGGGCGAAGCCCACCAGCACCACGATCACCGAGACGTGAAAGACCAGGTTGCCGAACTCGCGCAGGTAGCCCTTCTCCGCGCTCACGCCCGACCCGTCCTCGGCCTTGCGGAGTCGGTAGCGCTTGCGACGCAGCACCTCGCGGGCCCGCTCGAGCACCACGTCGACGTCGTCGTCGGTGGCGAACGTCGCGTGCTCGGGCAGCCGGGAGAGGTTGCGGGGCACCGGCGGCGGCTGGGCGCGCAGCGCACGGGCGTAGACGAAGCAGCGCGGGATGATGCAGCCGACCAGCGAGACCATCAGCAGCAGGTAGATCGCGGAGAACCACGCCGAGTCGTAGACCGAGAACAGTCCGAGGCGCTCGTAGATCGGGGCGAGGTTCGGGTGGGCCTGCTTCCACCGCGACACCTCCAGCGCGTCGACCCCCGACTGCGGGATCAGCGACCCCGGGACGGCGGCCAGGGCGAGGAGCAGCAGCAGGATCAGCGCGGTGCGCATCGAGGTGAGCTGGCGCCACAGCCACCGGGCGAGCTCGACCGCGCCGAGCTCGCCGGCGCGGCGATCGGGGGCGGGACGGCGTTCGGTGGTGGTCATACCGGTAGCTCGAATCCGTTGACCAGACGCACCTGGACCCATTGCACGGCCCAGTCCCACCAGCCGGTGAGCATCAGGACACCGATCGCGATCAGCAGGCCGCCGCCGATCTGCATCACCACGCGCTGGTGCTTGCGGACCCACGACAGGGCGCGCAGCGATCGGGCGTAGAAGATCCCGACCAGGATGAACGGGATCCCGAGACCCAGCGCGTAGGCGCCGGCCAGGACCGCGCCGCGGGTGGCGGTGGCGCCGTCGTCGCTGTAGGTGAGGCCGAGGATGATCCCGAACGTCGGACCGATGCACGGCACCCAGCCGAAGGCGAACAGCGCGCCGAGGAGGGGGGCCGCGCCGACCCCCACGGCAGGCACCTTGTGGATGCGCCACTCCCGCTGCAGGAAGGGGACGGCCCCGGCGAAGACCAGACCCAGCAGGATCAGCAGGATCCCCATGCCGATGGTGATCTGGTCGTTGTAGCGCCGCAGCCAGGTGCCCACGCTGCCGAACGCCGTCCCGGCCAGGACGAAGACCACCGCGAAGCCGAGCACGAAGAGCACCGAGCCGAGCAGCATCCGGCCACGCCGGGTGGAGGCGCGGCCCTCGGCGAGGTCGGCGCCGGAGATGCCGGTGGCGTAGGAGAGGTAGCCGGGCAGCAGCGGGATGACACAGGGACTGAAGAAGGAGACGAGTCCGGCGATCACCGCGACCGGCAGAGCGAGACCGAGCGGGCCGATGGCCGCCTGCTCGCGGAACCACTCGGTCATGACGACCCGTCGTCTGCTGGGGTGTCGGCGGCCACATCCTCGACGAGCCCCTCGATGGTCGCCGCGGAGGTGACCTCCTCGGTGATCAGCGCAGCCACCCGGCCCTGGGGGTCGAGGATGTAGGTGGTCGGCGGCGAGACCGGCGCGTACTTGCCCAGGCGCAGGGCGCCGTCGCCGGTGTCGGCGATGGTCGGGTAGCCGATGTCGAACTCGCGCTCGAAGGCACGGGCGTTCTCGAAGGAGGTCTCCCGGAAGCTCATGCCGACGAAGGCGGCGTCGACCTCCTCGGCGGCGGTCCTGAGCACCGGAGCCTCGGCCCGGCACGGGGTGCACCAGGAGCCCCACAGGTTGAGCACCACCACCTGGCCGCGCAGGTCGGCCAGGTCGATCCGGTCGCCGTCGAGGGTCTCGCCGGAGATCTCGACCGGGGCCTCGCGGTCCGCGGGCGCCACGGCGACGATGGCGCCGTCTCCGGAGACGTAGTTGGCGTCGCCGGTGCCCTCGAGGCCGCCGCTGCATGCCGCGAGGGCGGGCAGCAGCAGCGCCAGCAGGATGCTGGAAGCCCGGCGTGCGCGCATCAGGGTCGCCTCGCCTCCGGTGCGTTGCCGGCCGAGAACGGCGCACTCTTGTCGCCCACGGGGATCAGGTCGCCGGCGGGCTCGCTGTAGGAGACCTGGGTGAGCCGGTCGCCCACGAAGTGGAGCGAGGTCAGCGAGCACAGGGTGCACTGCCGGCCGCGGGGGTCGTGCAGGTAGGAGCGGTGCTCGGCGTGCAGCCGGGTGATCCAGATCGGCAGCTGGTGCGACACGATCACGGCCTCGTGGCCGGCCGCGGTGTCGCGGGCCTCGATGATCGCGGACTTCATCCGGGCCACGACCTCCTTGTACGGCTCCCCCCACGACGGCCGGAAAGGGTTCCACAGCAGTCGCCAGGTGGCCGGGTTGCGCAGCGAGTTGCGTCCCTTGCCGAAGGTCATGCCCTCGAACTTGTTGGTCGACTCGATCACCCGCTCGTCGAGGACGACGTCGAGCCCTCGGGCGGCGGCCAGCGGCGCCGCGGTCTCCTGGGCGCGCTCCAACGGCGAGGACACCATGTGCACGATGTCGCGGTCGCCGATGGTGTCGGCGACCCGCTGGGCCATCTGGTTGCCGAGGTCGGAGAGGTGGAAGCCGTCGCGGCGGCCGTAGAGCACGCCCTCGGGGTTGTGCACCTCTCCGTGGCGCAGCAGGTGGACGATGGTGTCAGGAGTGCTCACTTGGTGGCCTTACCGGCCTCAGCGGCCGCTCGGGCGGCGCCCGGGAGGGCGTCCACGATGGTCTGGACGGCGGCGTCGTCGTGCGCCGCGGACAGGAACCACGCCTCGTAGGCCGACGGCGGGAGGTAGACCCCGGCGTCGAGCATGGCGTGGAAGAACGCGGCGTAGGCGGCCGCGTCGGTGCGGGAGGCGTCGGCGAAGTCGCGGACGGGTCCCTCGCAGAGGAACACCGAGAACATCGTGCCGGACGAGGAGATCGTGTGCGGGACACCGGCGTCGGTGAGCGCCTCGGCGGCCGCGGCCTTGATGGTCTCCCCGGCCTTCGTGAGGTGGGCGTAGACGTCGTCGGTGGCCAGGCGGAGCGTGGCGAGGCCGGCGGTGGTGGCCACGGGGTTACCCGACAGGGTCCCGGCCTGGTACACGGGTCCTTCGGGGGCGAGCCGGCTCATCACGTCGGCGCGGCCGCCGAACGCCGCGGCCGGGAAGCCGCCGCCCATCACCTTGCCGAAGGTCATCAGGTCGGGGGCCCAGCCCTCGAGCGCGCCGTCGAGGCCCCACTGGCCCTGGGGTGAGGCGCGGAAGCCGGTCATCACCTCGTCGCTGACGAACAGCGCGCCGTGGGCCGCGCAGGTCTCGGCGAGGAAGGCGTTGAAGCCGGGCTCGGGCGGGACGACGCCCATGTTGCCCGGCGCCGCCTCGGTGATCAGGCAGGCGATGCGGTCGCCGTGCTCGGCGAAGGCGGCGGTGACGGCGTCGCGGTCGTTGTAGGGCAGCACCAGCGTGAGCTCGGTGGAGGACGCCGGGACGCCCGGCGTCCCCGGGACCGCGAAGGTGGCCAGGCCCGACCCCGCGGAGGCGAGCAGCGCGTCGACGTGGCCGTGGTAGCAGCCGGCGAACTTGATCACGACGTCGCGGCCGGTGAACCCGCGCGCCAGCCGGATCGCCGACATGGTGGCCTCGGTGCCCGACGAGACGAACCGGACCAGGTCGACCGGGGTGCGCCCGACGATCTCCTCGGCGAGCTCGACCTCGGGCTCGGTGGGGGTGCCGAAGGAGGTGCCGCGGCGCACCGCGGCCTCGACGGCGGCCTGGACCTCGGGATGGGCGTGGCCCAGCAGCATCGGCCCCCACGAGGCGACGAGGTCGACGTAGCGGTTGCCGTCGGCGTCGGTGAGGTAGGCGCCCTGCGCGGAGGTGATGAAGCGCGGGGTGCCGCCCACGGCGTTGAACGCGCGCACGGGCGAGGAGACGCCACCGGGGATCACGGCGTGGGCGCGCTCGAAGAGCTCGCGGGAGCGGAGGTCGGTCGTTCGGCTCACCGGGTCATCCTCCCCGAGGGCTGGTTGAGCATTCGCGCCACCTCGCTGGCCCAGTAGGTGAGCACCACGTCGGCGCCGGCGCGGCGGATCGAGAGCAGGGTCTCCAGGATCGCCGGCTCGCGGTCGATCCAGCCGTTCGCCGCGGCCGCCTCGACCATCGCGTACTCGCCGGAGATGTTGTAGGCCGCGACCGGCACGTCGACGGCGTCGCGGACCCGCCGCAGCACGTCGAGGTAGGCCAGGGCAGGCTTCACCATCACCAGGTCGGCCCCCTCGGCGACGTCGAGCAGCGCCTCGCGCACGCCCTCGCGGGCATTGGCGGGGTCCTGCTGATAGGTGCGCCGGTCGCCCTCGAGGGAGGAGTCGACGGCCTCGCGGAAGGGCCCGAAGAAGGCGGAGGCGTACTTGGTGGAGTAGGCCAGGATCGCGACGTCGGTGTGGTCGGCGGCGTCGAGCGCGGCGCGGATGACGGCGACCTGGCCGTCCATCATGCCGCTGGGCCCCACCAGGTCGACCCCGGCCGCCGCCTGGGCCTGCGCCATCTCGGCGTAGATCGCCAGGGTGCGGTCGTTGTCGACGCGGCCGTCAGGGGTCAGCACCCCGCAGTGGCCGTGGTCGGTGAACTCATCGAGACACAGGTCGGCCATGACCGGCAGCGCGTCGCCGACCTCGGCCGCCACCGCCGCGATGGCCCGGTTGAGGATCCCGTCGGGGTCGATCGCACCCGAGCCGACGGCGTCCTTGTGCTCGGGGATGCCGAACAGCATGATCCCGGCCAGCCCGAGCTCGGCCGCCTCGGTGGCGGCGGCGCGCAGGCTGTCCATGGTGTGCTGGACGACGCCCGGCATCGAGGAGATCGGCCGCGGCCCGGTCGCCTCGCTGAGACCCTCGCGTACGAACACCGGGAGGATCAGGTGGCGCGCCTCCAGCGACGTCTCGGCCACCGCGCGGCGCAGCGCCGGCGTCGTCCGCAGGCGGCGGGGACGGATCGTGGGGCCGGTGACGCGGGGGACGCGCGGGACGGCGTCGGTCATGGCTGGCTTCTGCTCCTCCATCTAGTCGCGCTGGTCGAGCTGGTCGCGCGGTGCGCGTTCGTGGCCGGGGGCGTGGACGGACTGGGCGGCCCAACCCTGAACTTGGGGGCCGGGATCCCGGCCTCCAAGTTCAGATTTCCCCGGTCGACCGGGGAAATCCCGCCCCGCCCCGCCAACCCTCAGGCCTTCGCGCGGCTGGACCGGCGGGCGGTGGGCTTGCGGTCCGACGGCTTGGTGACCGGCTCGCCGGCCTCGACCATCGCGGCGCGGCGGGCGGCGCCGAAGTCGGCCAGGGCGCGGACGAGCTCGTCGACGTCGGGCTTGGGGGCCAGGACGTCGACGCGCAGGCCGTGCTCCTCGGCGGTCTTGGCGGTGGCCGGGCCGATGACCGCGATCACCGTGGTCGGGTGCGGCTTGCCGGCGATGCCGACCAGGTTGCGCACCGTCGAGGACGAGGTGAACACCACCGCGTCGAAGCGACCGGACTTGATCGCGTCGCGCACCGGCGCCGGCGGCGGAGTGGCGCGCACCGTGCGGTAGGCGGTGACGTCGTCGCACTCCCAGCCGAGCTCGATCAGGCCGGCCACGAGGGTCTCGGTGGCGATGTCGGCGCGCGGGAGGAAGACCCGGTTGATCGGGTCGAGGACCTCGTCGTACTCGGGCCAGTCGGCCAGCAGGCCGGCGGCGGACTGCTCCCCCGACGGGACCAGGTCGGCGCGCAGGCCCCAGGCCGCGATGGCCGCGGCGGTCTTGTCGCCGACCGCGGCGATCTTCAGGCCCGAGAAGGCGCGGGCGTCGAGGCCGTACTCCTCGAACTTCTCCCGGACCGCGCGCACCGCGTTGACCGAGGTGAAGGCGATCCACTCGTAGCGCCCCTCGACCAGGCCGCGGACGGCCTTGTCCATCTGCAGCGGGTTGCGCGGCGGCTCGACCGAGATGGTCGGCACCTCCTCGGGCACCGCGCCGTGGCCGCGCAGGCCGATCGAGAGCGAGGCGGCCTGGTCCTTGGTGCGCGGCACCAGGACCCGCCAGCCGAACAGCGGCTTGGTCTCGAACCACGAGAGCTTCTCGCGCAGGTCGACGACGTCGCCGACGACGACCACGGCCGGCGCGGCCATCCGCGCGGCGCGGGCGTCGGCGGCGATGTGCTCGAGGCTGGAGGTGACGGTCTGCTGCTCGGTGGTGGTGCCCACGCGGGTCATCGCGACCGCGGTGGCGGCGTCGCGGCCGGCTGCGATGAGGGCCTTGGCCACCTCACCGATCTTCTCGACGGCCGAGAGCAGGACCAGGGTGCGGTTGTCGGCGTAGCGGGTCCAGTCGACGCGGTCGCCGCAGGTGACGACCGCGACCTCGCGGTGGTCCTTGCTGGTCAGCGGGATGCCGGCGTACGCGGGGACCGCGGCGACCGAGGAGACACCCGGGACGATCTCGAAGCCGATGCCGGCCTTCGCGCACGCCTGCGCCTCCTCGGGGCCCGAGGCATAGAGGAACGGGTCGCCGGCGAGCAGGCGCACCACGCGCAGGCCGCGCTTGGCCTGCTTGACGATCACCTTGGCGCGGGCGGCGTGGGTCAGCGGCTGGCCGTCCTCGCCGAAGCCGCCGTCGACGAGCTCGGGCCCGGCAGGCGTCTGCTCCTCGCCCTCGGCGTCGTCGGCCTCGGACGCCTTGGTGTCGGCGTCGGCCGACAGCTCGGGCAGGCCGAGGAGCGCCCGGACCAGGCCGGCGTGCTCGGGGGCCTCGGTGACGACGACGTCGGCCTGACGGATCAGGTCGGCGGCGCGCACGGTCAGCAGGTCGGGGTCACCGGGACCGCTGCCGACGAACGACACCCAGGAGCGGGCGATCAGCTCGGCAACGGTGGGGGACTTGGCTCGCGTCATGAGTTCTGCACCTCTGTGGCTGGGGTTGCGTGGGCCGAGGGGGCCGATGGCTCCGGCTCCTCGACCGTTGTGGCTGGTCTCGCAGCTGATGGATTCAGCTGTCCTGCGCCGTCGGCGAGCATCTCGCTCGCCAGCCGGTTTCCGACGCCGACGGCGTCGGCCGGGTCGCCCGATGCGGATCTCCGCACCGACAGCGCCCCGTCGAGTGAGAGCGCCACGGCTCTCACCCACAGTTCGTCTCCCTCATCGCCCTCGACCACCTCGGCGAGCGCGCCGATGGGTGCCGAGCAGCCGCCCTCGAGGGTGGCCAGCACGGCGCGCTCGGCCTCGACGGCGGCGCGGGAGAGTGGGTCGTCGAGCCCGCCGACCTGGGCGGCGAGAGGGTCGCCGTCGCGGCACTCGACCGCGAGCGCACCCTGGCCGGGGGCGGGAAGCATCTGGAGTGGGTCGAGCACCTCGGTGATCTCGTCGAGGCGGCCGATGCGCGAGAGTCCGGCGCGGGCCAGGACGACGGCGTCGAGCTCGCCGCTACGGACCTTGCCGATCCGGGTGTCGATGTTGCCGCGCAGCCCGGCGAGCTCCAGGCCGAGCCCCAGCGCGTGCAGCTGGGCGACCCGCCGCGGCGATCCGGTGCCGACCCGGCTGCCCACGGGCAGCTCGCCGAGGGTCAACCCGTCGCGGGCGATGACGACGTCGCGGGGGTCCTCGCGCGGCGGGATCGCGGCGAGGGTGATGCCCGGCTCCGGGGTGGTGGGGATGTCCTTGAGGGAGTGGACGGCGACGTCGACCCGGCCGTCGATCAGCGCCTCGCGCAGCGCGCTGACGAACACGCCGGTGGCCGAGGAGCCGGCCAGCGGGGTGCCCGCGGCCTGACTGCGGTCGCCGTCGGTGGTGATCTCGACGAGCTCGACGTCGCGGCCGAGGAGGTCGCGGATGAGCTCGGCGACGTGGCCGGCCTGGCTGGTGGCCAGCAGGCTGCGCCGGGTGCCGACCTTGATCGGGTTGCCGGTCATGGCGTCCCCCGCTTCACGTCGGGGCGGGTGACGGCGTCGACGGCCTCGGGGTCGAGCGCGAACAGCTCGGCCAGGGCGCGCTCGTAGGACACCGCGCCCTCCTCGCTGGCCAGCTCGCGCACCCGGACCGTCGGCTCGTGGAGCAGCTTGTCGGCCACTCGCCGCACGGCGTGACGGATCTCGGCTCGGGCGGCGTCGTCGAGGTCGGGCAGCCGCACGTCGAGACGGTCGAGCTCGGCGTCGACCACCGAGGTGGCCATCGAGCGCAACGCGACCACGGTGGGCGTGACCTTCGCCTGACGCCGGGCGGTGAGGTAGGCCTCGACCTCCTCGCCCACCACGCGACGCACCTCGGCGATCTCGCGTCCGGCCTCGCCGTCGGCGAGGGTCTCGGCGAGGTCGTGGAGACCGATGAGCTCGACGCCGGGCAGCTCCCCGACCGCCGGGTCGACGTCGTGGGGAAGGGCGAGGTCGAGGATCGACAGCGGTGTGCTGACGCCGCTGCGTGCCGACTCGACGAGTTCGCGGGTGACCAGGACGCCGGAGGCTCCGGTGCAGGTGAGCACGACGTCGGCCTCGGCGAGCGCCGAGCCGAGATCGTCGAGGCGAACGGCGGTGGCGCCGTACTCGGCGGCGAGCCGCTCGGCCCGCTCGAAGGAGCGGTTGGCCACGCTGACCCGGCCGGCTCCGAGGCGGGTGACGGTGGCGGTGGCGAGCCCGGCCATGGCGCCGGCGCCGACGACCACGACGCGGCTGCCCGCGACCGGTCCCGACATGGCTGCAGAGCGCTCCAGCGCGGCGCTGACCAGGGACGGCGCGACCCGGTCGATGCCGGTCTCGGCGCGGGTGCGCTTGCCCACGCGCAGCGCCTGCTGGAACAGGGAGTTCAAGGCGGGGCCGACGCTGCCGGCCTCCTGGCCGCGGCGCAGCGCCTCGCGGGCCTGGCCGAGGATCTGCCCCTCGCCGACCGCCATCGAGTCCAGGCCGGCGGCCACCTGGAACAGGTGGGCTACCGCGCCGTCGTCGTAGTGGACGTAGAGGTGGGACACCATGTCCTCGGCCGGCTGACGGGCGTCCTCGACCAGCAGCCGGGACAGCGCCTCGACGCTGCCGTGGAAGCGGTCGACCTCGGCGTAGATCTCGACCCGGTTGCAGGTGGAGATGACCGTGGCCTCGCTGACGTGGCTGGCGGAGGACACGGCGGCCACGAGCTTCTGCACGCCCTCGGCGTCGAGGGCGACCTGCTCGAGCACCGACACCGGCGCGCTGCGGTGGGAGATTCCGACGACCAGGACGCTCATGACAGCTGCGCCTTCCGCTGCTCGTGGTAGGCGAGGATCTGGAGCTCGATCGAGAGGTCGACCTTGCGGACGTCGACGCCCTCGGGCACCGCCAGGACCGACGGGGCGAAGTTGAGGATGCTGGTGATGCCGCTGGCGACCATCCGGTCGGCGATGTCCTGGGCCGAGGTGGCCGGGGCGGCGATCACGCCGATGGCGACGTCGTGGGTGCTCACGATCTGCTCGAGGTCGTCGAACGCGCGCACCTCGACGCCGGCGACCAGCTCGCCGTGCCGGCTGCGGTCGGCGTCGAGCAGCGCGACCACGCGGAACCCGCGGCTGCGAAAGCCGGAGTAGTTGGCCAGGGCGTGCCCGAGGTTCCCGATGCCGACGATGACGACCGGCCAGTCCTGGGTGACGCCGATCTCGCGGGCGATCTGGTAGCGCAGGTAGTCGACGTCGTAGCCGACTCCGCGGGTGCCGTAGCTGCCCAGGTAGGAGAGGTCCTTGCGCAGCTTGGCGGAGTTGACCCCGGCCGCCAGCGCGAGCTCCTCGCTAGAACAGGTTCGGGTGCCGTCGTCGCCGAGCGCGTTCAGGGCTCGCAGATACACCGGAAGTCGGGCCACGGTGGCTTCCGGGATCTCCCGGACGCTCTCGCCCAACGCCCTGCTCGGTGTCCGTGCGGTCACTGCTCTGCTCTCCATCCGACCCCACGGTGAGGGACCTCTGCGACGGGGTCGGCCCGCTCACAATAGGAGTTTGTGAACGTGGGCACAAAACGGTCAGGCGGACCGCACTAGCACCAGTGAGAAGACCCACACGCACCGGGGTCGGACGGCCCGGTCACCACCACCCGCCGGAGGTCGGGCAAGCAGCCCCAGCGAGCGCTCGTTGATCGATGGAAACCCCGGCAATCCGTCCCCCGCCGACGTCTGCGAGGCCGGTCGCGAGGTTTCGTCGGCGCTCGTCGGGCTCGTCCCTCGCCCTCCAGC
The DNA here is from genome assembly GCF_037936805.1 of Nocardioides epinepheli. Lineage (NCBI taxonomy): Bacteria > Bacillati > Actinomycetota > Actinomycetes > Propionibacteriales > Nocardioidaceae > Nocardioides > Nocardioides epinepheli. The sequence goes on from NZ_JBBMMC010000021.1 coordinate 66,654, forward strand.
TAGCTCAACCTCCGAGGCCGGCGTGGGCCGGAGGTTGAGCAAGCGAGCGCCAGCTGTTCTATACCGCGAGGTTGGTGACACCGGGGGTGCGGGTGACTGGGGGTCTTCCGGCTAGTGCGGTGTGGGGTC
>NZ_JBBMMC010000022.1:0-60400 GCF_037936805.1 Nocardioides epinepheli
GGGGTCATTCCCGCTGTCCTCGGCGCCAGGAGCGAGGTCCTCGACCTCGGCCGCACCCGCCGCTTCCACACCCCCGCCCAACGCCACGCGATCGGCCTCGAACAACAGCACTGCCAAACACCCGGCTGCGACACCCCCGCGGCGTTCTGCCACGTCCACCACACCCACCCCTGGCAAGACGGCGGCGACACCAACACCCACGACGCCCGACTCCACTGCCCCTTCCACCACCACCAACTCCACGCCACCGGACAACAGCACCCACTGCGAACTTAGGCAGTCAGTCGAGGCACCTTCGCTACTCGCAGATCGATGGATCGCTGACATGGAAGGCGGCGTGCCTCGTCCGGACCCAGTACGGCTTGCTCGACAAAGTCCGCACGAGATACCCGGCAGCACTGTCGAAGCGACCTGGACCCACGATCGGATTGCGCAGTCGAACCTTCCGCACCCGCAGCGTGTTCGTCATGGTTGTCGCTCGGGTACCCCTCCAGCAGCCGGACACGGCACGCTTCTTGCGTGGGTATGCCGGTGCGATGTGGGCGCCTTCAGGGCGACCCTTGAAGCCGGTGACGGCGACCATCGGATATCCGAGCTCGTCGAAGGGTGCGTAGACCAAGAAGGCCATGTTCTGGGTCCTACGGGTCGGCACGACCCACGAGACCTCGCCGTCGCGCACTCGAACCAACCTGCTCGAGTAGCTGACATCGCCGTCCAGGTTCTGCACCGCTTGGATCCGGCACGCGCCACAGCCGCGCACCCGAAGTGTGAGGTCGTTCGCGGCGCTTGAACCGCAGGCCTCGAAGTGTTCGCCGTGCCTGTCGTGGATGGATCGACCGCCGACGACACCCCAGGAACAAACAGCTGGACGACACAGGTCAGCAGAACCAGCACGAGATAGCGCATCGTCACAGTCTCCGTCGATTCCCCGCCATTGCCCAGATAAGTTAGGTTTACCTAAGTCTTCCGGCATCGAAGGAGCAGCGCGTGGTCTACGGAGAAGTCGTCTCGACCGAGGTCTTGTCGCCGCAACTGATTCGCGTGGTGCTCGGCGGCGAGGGACTCGACGGCTTCGAGCCGGTCGAGGACACCGACCAGTACGTCAACTGCTTCTTCCTCGGCGACGAAGCGACCCACGGCGTGCCCTTCGACGCCGACGCGGTGCGCGACCTGCCGCGCGAGCAGCGGCCCTTCGGGCGACGGATGACCGTGCGTGCCTGGGATCCTGAGCGGCGCGAGCTCTCGCTCGACATCGCCACCCACGGTGAGGTGGGCTATGCCGGACGCTGGGCGTTGCACGCGAAGCCGGGTGACCGCCTCCAGTTCCGTGGACCCGGTGGCGGCTACTACCCGCCGGCCGAGGCCGACTACTTCCTGCTGGTCGGCGACGAGAGTGCGCTGCCCGCGATCGCCGCGAGCGCCGAGGCCGTACCCGAGGGCCGGTCCGTCGTCGCCGTCGTCGAGGTGGAGGACGGCGACGGCGAGGTCGAGCTCACCTCGCCCGGCGACCTCACCGTGGTCTGGGTGCACCGGGCCGGCAACGAGGACCGTCTCGACGACCTCCTCGCCGACGCCGTGGCGGCGCTCCCCCGACCCGAGGGCGTCGTGAGCGCCTTCGTGCACGGCGAGGCCGCCGCGACCCGCGCCGTCCGCCGAGTCCTGCTGGGCGAGCGCCTCGTCGAGCCCGAACGTCTCTCCTGCTCGCCCTACTGGCGCCGCGGACACGACGACGAGGAGTGGCGCGCCATCAAGGCCGGCTGGGTGCGCGAGATGAACGCGGAGACCTTCGACTGAGGTTTCTCCGTCGGTCCGCCCGAGTTGCAGCAGTTCGCGATCGAGACCGACGACGGTGCGGTGATCGGGCTGGTCCGGTTCGGCGAGAGCGGGACCCGGACTATCGGCCGCCTCTATCGACCGCACGATCGCGGAGGATCCTGAGCCGCAGGGCTGGCCTGCGACTCAGAGCACGACCGTCGGTGGCGTCCAGTCGACGCGGTTGCCGACGACGTCCACGGCGTAGCTCTGGAAGCTCTGCGACCCCGTGGTCGAGGTATCCGCCGGAGGCTGGGTGCGAATGGCGTCGAGAGCGCCCCTCAGATTGGCATCAAGGCCTCCGAGGTCGGTCATGAAGCCCTCATGGATCTCTCTGGCACGATCGAATCGTCCCGAGGCATACACGGTGCGCTCGCCGCCGGCGAAGATGTAGGACAGGGTGCCTGCGGCGACGCTGATCGGGCCAGCGATGGGCGCAGCGGGCGGGAACAGGCTGATGACGCCGGTCGCGTAGCTGACGCCGCCCATGATCCCGGGGAACGCGCCATGATCGATCGTCTCGGTGCCGACCGGCCAGGATCCGTCGTCGTCCTGGAAATCCCGCCACAACTCCAGCGCTCTCACGATCTTCGTGCGCGCGGCGCGAGCCGCCTCCAGGAGGTTCACCTGATAGTCGGAGATCGCCGCCGCGACCTGCGCAGCGGTCGAGGCCAGGCGCGCCGCCGCGTGCAGGTAGAGACTGCACTTCTCGTTGACGTTGTTCCAGAAGTCGTAGAACGACTCCGAGCTGCGCGACGTCGCTGGCCAGTGGGCATGCAGGTTGGTGAGCCACTCTGGCGCGTTCGGCGCACCGGGAGCCGCCCATCCAACCTCCGGCGCGGTCTGCCGGTGCAGGAACATGGTCAACTCGCCAAACTTGCTCGCACCCGACGCCACGCTCACGGGGTCCGGCTCCCAGATGTTCTGACTGGCCGAGCGATAGACGATCGGCAAAGTGCCTATCGTCCACCGTCGCTTCGCCTCGTTCCACGCCGCGGTGACCGCGTCCTGCACCAGTTGCTCGCGCTGCGCGTTGTTGACCGTCGAAGAGTCCCAGTCCGGGTGGTACGGGTGCATCGCGACGTAGAGGGCGGAGTCTCGAAGCCGTAGGTTCCCGGGATCTTGAAGTAGCCCGGTTCGCGGATCCATCCGTCGCCCAGATGTTGCTCCTCTTGACCCCGCAGGATCTCCCAAGCGGCCTCGTTGCCCGCTAGCTCGCCGAGCAGCGAGGGAATCTCCTCGAACAGCGGACCGAGCTCATCGATGATCGCCATGTCAAGACAATTCAGGAGTGTCGGGGTCGTCGACGATATCTGGGTCGCCGACATACTGCTGGTGGTGGGCGAACCATGCACCCGCAGACCCGTCGACCGCGACGAAGTCGTCGGCGATGGCGTCCAAGGCGGTCGCACTGTCGTTGAACGTGCGCACCATCGCTCGCAGATGGGTGAAGAGCTCGACGGAGATGTCGGCGTGGTCGGTACCGATTGGATGGTTCCCCGCCAGCGCCACCTGAGCCGCGATCGGCTCGATCGCGCCGGTGATCCGGTCGGCGTTGCTCTTGAAGCTGGATGCCTCAGCCGGCAAAGCCACGTGCGCCGCGTGGTAGATCGCGGACATCCTGATCTCGATCTGCGACATCCTCACCCTCCCCTTGTCCCGGTTGATCGGATGCCCTCCTTCGAGTCGCGCCAAACAACCGGAGGTCGCGACGGCCGAGACCGGCGCCCCTCGCGTGAAGCCTGTGCGTCCTGGGCTACGGCACCACGATCTGCCGCTGAATGGTCCGGATGGTGTCGCCGAGGATGCCGCGGCTCAGCAGACCGGGGCCGAGCGGGCCGTTGCGATCCGACCCGAGGGCGGGCAGGCGGGCCAGGGCCGCGCGTTCGTCGTTGCCAAGGTGGGTCAGCTGCCAGTGCAGCTCCTCATCTGCGGCCGGACCGCCGGCGGCCAGGGATCTCGCCTTGACGGCGTAGGCGGCGGCACCCAGCGCGTGGGCGCCCATGTGGGCGACCGCTGCGGCTTGGCCGACCGCACGAGCCGCGGCCGCGCCGGCCGGGGTGATGGCCGCGCTGGCTGCCTTGACGGCGATCATCCGCTTGGCGATCTCGGCGTCCGTCGTACTCTCGCCGCGCGCGAAGGCCTTGGCCCGATCGAGTGCGTCGCGGATCTGGGCGTCTGCCTCTGCCGGGGCCTCGAAGAACGCCAGGACGTGCTCGGCGCACAGCGCTGCCCACCCGGCGAGGAGCCGGCGGTCAGGTTCGGTCAGGGTCTGGGGCGAGGCCACCACGGCATCGTCGCACGCGGCGGCTCCCTCCCCCGTTCAGCCGAGGAGCTGGTGCGTCAGGACGTCGGTGAGCCAGTCCGCGTAGCGATCGGGGGACCAGCCGCGCTGGGTGACGAGGAGCCGGAAGGTCTCGGGCGACATCAGTGCGTGGATCAGATCCTCGGCCTCGGGGAGGGACATCCCTGGCGCGAGAGCACCGCTCTCGTCGAGGGCGCGAGCCAACTGGCGTTGCCCGCGTGAGCGCTGCGAGTCGAGCGAGTGGAGCAGATCGCGGGCTCCCTCGTCGACGTCGGCAGCCCGGAAGACGACCCAGTACAACGCGCTGATCCGCTGGTTGATCGCGACCATGATCGACACGAAGCCGGCCACCTTCCCGCGGGGCGTCTCATCGGCCAGCGCCGCCTCGACCACCGGCCGCTGTGCGACGGGCACCGGATCGGCATCGCCCGCGATCGCGACGTCCATCGCCGCGCTCAAGATCCCGAGCTTGGTCGCGAACAGCCGGTACACAGTGGCGCTCGGCACCCCGGAGTCCGCGCTGATCTGGCCGATCGACGTCGCCGCGTAGCCATGCGCGACGAACCGATCGGTGGCCGCTGCCACCACCGCCGCCCGCGCCCGAACCGTGCGCTCCTGCTCATCCTCGCCGACCCGGCGAGACCCGCGGGCGGCCATGACCGCACCCTAGCCAGAACGAAATGAGAGCGCTACTCTCATTTCACATCAAGACAGCGAGGGGGCGTCATGGGAAGCGATGCGGCGAAGAAGATCGACGAGCTGATCGACGGACTCGACGACTGGCGTGGCCCGATGCTCGCCGAGGTCCGCGCGCTGATCCGCGAGGCACTCCCCGACGTCGAGGAGGAGTGGAAGTGGATGGGCAGCCCGGTGTGGGAGCAGGACGGCATCGTCGCAGTCGGCAACGCCCACAAGGCCAAGGTGAAGCTGACCTTCCCCGAGGGGGCACACCTCGAGGACCCCACCGGCCTGCTCGCCTCCGGTAACGGAAAGCACTGGCGTGCGATCGACCTCGCCGAGGGCGACAAGCTCAACAAGCGATCGTTCAAGGCCCTAGTGAAGCGTGCCGCCGCATACAACGCGGCGAAGAGGTGACTCCTAGCGACGGGCCACTAGGGCGTCGGTCTTCCGACCGTGAGCCCGACCAGCACGAACCCGAGCCCCAGGGCGACCCACAGGGAGCTGCCCGCGACATAGCAAGACAGCACGCGTGCCCGGTCGGCGCGCCGGGCTCGGCGACCGAGATCCATGACGACCACGCCGAGACCGAGCAGCGCCACCGCAGCCGGGTCGATGACTCGGTGCAGCGCTCCGACCTACTCCGGGGCTGGCTCCAACCAGTCGCGGGCTGTCTGCTGCTCAGACTACGCTGGTCGACACGTCGTCTGATCCCGCCCAGGGTTGCCGATCGGCGATCCGCTCGTCCGCCTCCCCGACGAGCCGCCGCGCGAGATCGGTCCCGACGAACGCAGTGAGCACCGATCTCGGTCTCCGGGTGCGTACCCGCTCGCACCCGCCGTCGGCCGACGGTAGATCGATCTCGTAGAGCCCGACCGGCAGCAGGCCCGGCATCCGACGGATCCAGACCGAGGCTGTGGCTCGGTCTCGCCCGGAGCGTGACCGCGCGATCCCGGCGTGGAAGGCGATCTGCTCGATCAGATGGGCTTCCAGCTCGACCTCGTTCAGCAGCCCGGCGATCGCCTCCTTCTCCGAGGGCAGTAGCCGGGCGTATGTCGACGCCGCGGCGCTGACCAGCCAGATTCGCAGGTCGGCCTCGGCCGGCTCGGCGAGGGTCGGGTCGGCGTCCAGCATCGCCTCCAGGTCGCCCCGGACGCGGGACCAGCCGCCGAGTCGCCGGCGCACCTGCCAGGCGGCACGCCGGGGGCCGACCTGGTCGTCGCCGGCGGCCGCAGCGAGATCGTCGTAGCGAACGGTCGGCAGGTGCGACAGCTGCTGCGTGGCGAGCCGGACCACCGCCGGGCTGGGGTCCGAGAGCAGGTCGAGCAGCAGCGCCTCGGGAGGTGGGTCGGTCGGCCACAGCCGGACGGCGGCGATCCGGTCCCGAGCGTGGGGGCTCGCCAGCGCCGCTCGCGCCTCCTGCTCCGACAGGCGCTGCCCGGTCTCGCGCAGACCGTCGAGGATCCGGTCACGATCGATCGTCTCGCCGTCGCCGATCTCCCAGCGAGACAGGTAGAACGCCGCGGCGTCGTGCCCCGCGCGCCGGTAGCGCCACTGTGCGGCCGCACGGACCCGAGGCGACCGGTCGAGCATCCGTCGTTCGAGATCTTCTCGGCCGAAGCACTCCTCCGGGATCAGCGAGAGCGCGATCAGTCGCCCTTCGACATAGCGGCCATGCAGCAGGACGTCCCGTGCCGCCGTCGGGTCCAGCCGCGCCCAGTGCTCGGCCAGCAGCCGCCGCGACCACTGGTCGGTCTCGGCATCGACGAGGCCGGCCAGGTCGCTCGACGAGGGCCGCCGACCGGCGTCGCCGGCAAGCACGGCCCCGTAGGCGAAGCGGCGGACCACGGCGTCGTCAACCCACACGAGCTCACCGATCGGGCCCAGCGAACCGGGAGCACCGCTCGCCGCGGCATAGCGGGCCAGCGCCTCGGCTCCCTGGTGGCGCGTCTGCACGCGGAGCAGGACGCCGAGCACCCGAGCGGCTCGCGGCACAGAGGCGTCACCGGGCGCGGCCGCCCGGTCGATGAGGGCAGCCATCGCGGCCGCCCGGATCAAAGGCACATGATCGACCGCGCGCATCGCCAGGAACCGGTCGGCGAGCGGATCGTCGGTGCCGGCAAGACGCCGGACGGCTCGCTCCCGTAGCTGCCCGTCCGGATGCATCGACGCCGCGCACGCCGCCAGCACGTCCGCGCGCACCAGGGCGGGGTTCCAGTGGCCGGCGTCCTCGAGGGGATTCTCCCGCGCGTAGGAGAAGAACCGCGCCCGGCCGTCGATGCGCAGCAGCTCCGGAGCCGTCAGGTCCCGCAGCCAGGCGTCGACCGCGACGCGCTCACCGGCGTCGCGGCCCAGGCACGCGATCCGCAGGCGACGCAGTGCCTGGTCGGCCTGGACTGGGGTGAGCACGCGTCGATCCTCGCCTGCCGAGAGGCTGCGCCGCCACCGGGTTGCGATACCACGTCAGCGGACGACCTCGCGCCGAGTGCCGTCCAGGCGCCGGGTCCAGCCGCGGGCGTCGAGGTGCTCCAGTAGCGGGACCACCACGCGGCGGGAGGTCTCGAGCGCGACCCGCGCCTGGCTGGTCGTGAAGGGCTGCGGCAACCGAGCGAGCAGGCGCATCGCCAGGGCGGGCGCGCTCGGCAGCAGGACGACGTCGTCGGGCAGCCGCAGCAGGCGGCCGGCTCGCGCCGCGGCGGCGAGCTCCTTGGCCCCGAGGCCGCGCTCGGCGAGGTCGGTGAGACCCGGGGCGGCGAACGGGGACGTCTCGAGGTCCGCGACCAGGGCGTTCACGGCGTCTTCGGCGCCCCCCAGTGCGCCGTGGTGGCCCGTCGCGTGCAGCTGGCCGTCCGCCGACTCCACGCTGGCCCGGCGCGCGACCTCGGCGAGCAGCGCCCGGTCGGGGAGCCCGAGCTCGGACGTCGCCGCGGGCAGTGGCACGCCCACCGCGAGCGGATCGGCCGCGTGGGTGCGCTCGACCAGCGCCGCCAGCGCGACCGCCCAGCGATCCAGCGCGGCGGGATCGCACCACCACTCGCCTAAGACGACGACACCGTGCGGGACCCGAGGCGAGCGGTCTGTCAGAACGCCCAGCCGCCGAAGGGCCGCGCGGGTGACCGCGCCGCGTCGGGCGACCTCGGCCGCCACGTCCGGGACGCCGTCGCGAGGCACCTGCGCCAGCTGCTTGGCGCGGCGCGCACCGTCGCCGCGGCGGCGCAGCGCGGGCGGGTCGACGTCGAGCACCTGCGCACCGCCGACTATCCGGTCGCCGGGCAGCCGCAGCACGATCCGGTCCCCCGGGGTGAGGGGGAGGTCGCCGTCGAAGGTGAGTCGGGCGTGGGTGTCGTCGAAGTCGCGGACGCGGACCGGGGCCGAGGCAGTGCCGAGGTGGGCGTGCAGTCGGCCCGGGATCCGGTCCCACGGCTCGCCGCTGACCCGGCGCGCATCGATCTCGTGGCCGATCGTCCACTCGTCCGAGCGCACCAGGGCGTCGCCACGCCGGACGTCGCCGGCAGCCACGCCGCGCAGGTTGACCGCGACCCGGCTCACCGGCCCGACCTGCTCGACCTCGAGACCGCGGGTCTGGAGGCCCCGCACCGCGACCGGTCGGGTGCCCCCGGATGTGGTGCGGTGCACCTCCAGCCGGTCGCCGACCGCCAGAGCACCCTCCTGGAGGGTGCCGGTCACCACCGTGCCGACTCCCTTCACGGTGAACGAGCGATCCACCCACAGTCGCAGGCGGCCGCCCTCCGGCCCGGCGGGCACGGTCGCCAGCACGGCGTCCAACGTCTCGCCGACGACCTCGCGGGCCCGGGCAGCGTCGGCCGGGTCGGCCGCCGCCACCCAGACGAGCGGCGCATCCGCCAGGCCCGTGCCGTCGAGTCCCTCGCGCACCTGCCGCTCGACGGCGTCGAGCTGCTCCGGCGTCGCCCGGTCGCAGCGGCTGAGCACGACCACCCCGTGCTCGACCCCCCAGGCCGCGAGCGCGTCGCGGTGGTCCTGGGTCTGCGGCATCCACCCCTCGTCGGCGGCCACGACGAAGAGCACCACGGGGCTCGGCCCGAGCCCGGCAAGCATGTTCGTCAGGAACCGCTCGTGCCCCGGCACGTCGACGAAGGCGACCTCGCGGCCCGAGGCCAGCGCCGTCCAGGCGAAGCCGAGGTCGATGGTCAGGCCCCGACGGCGCTCCTCGGCCCAACGGTCGGGCTCCATGCCGGTGAGCGCCCGCACCAGGGTGCTCTTGCCGTGGTCGACGTGCCCGGCCGTGGCGACGACGATCATGGCCGCCCGCTCGCCACGACGACGGCCGTGAGCAACCGCTCGTCGTCCGCCTCCTCCACGCACCGCAGGTCGATCAGGCAGGCGCCGTCGTGGAGGCGAGCCAGGACCGCCGGCTCACCGGTGCGCAGTGCAGCGGCGACCTCGACCGGGACCCGCAATGCCCAGCCTGGCAAGGGGAAACCGGGTGCGCCCCCGCCGCCGACCCGGCCGTCGTGCGCGACCACCTCGACGTCGATCCCACCATCACGCAGTCGCGTGGCGAGCCGTTCGGTGCGGGTCCGGAGGGCGTCGGGATCGGCCGCGAGCCATCGGCGCACCGGCGGGGGCGGGCCGACCAACGTCGCCTCGATGGCCGCGAGGGTCAGCTTGTCGACCCGGAGGGCGCGGGCCAGAGGATGGGACCGCAGTCGTGAGACGACGTCGGCTCGGCCGAACAGGACCCCGGCCTGCGGTCCGCCGAGCAGCTTGTCGCCGCTGACGAGCACGAGGGCGGCGCCGGCCCGCAGAGCACTGCTCACGTCCGGCTCGTCGGGGAGCGCCGGCTCGGGGTGGAGGAGCCCGCTCCCCAGGTCGGCGACCACGGGAGTCTGCGGCAGCGCCTGGTGCAGCTCGCTCACCGACACCGCGGCCGTGAAGCCCTCGACCCGATAGTTGCTGGGATGGACCTTGAGCACGCAGCCGGTGTGCTCGCCCACGGCGTCGACGTAGTCGACGAGATGGGTGCGGTTGGTGCTGCCCACCTCGACCAGTCGGGCGCCGCCGGACTCGATCAGCTCCGGCAGCCGGAACCCTGCGCCGATCTCGATCAGCTCGCCGCGGCTGATCACCGCCTCCCGGCCCGCCGCCAATGCGGCGGTGGCTAGCAGCAGGGCCGCCGCGCCGTTGTTCACGACGAGGGCATCCTCGGCGTCCGGGCACGCCGCGAGCAGCGCGGCGCGAGCCGCCTCCCCCCGGCCGCTGCGCCGGCCGGTGGACAGGTCGAGCTCGACGTCGACGTAGCCTCCGGCGGTGTGCACCGCGTCCCGGGCTGCCGCGGAGAGCGGCGCCCGGCCGAGGTTGGTGTGGACCAGGATCCCGGTCGCGTTCAGCACCGGCCGCAGCGACAGGGCGGTGCGGCCCGCCAGCTCGGACTCGACCACCTCGGCCACCGCCTCGGGGCCGATGTCGCCGCGGCGAGCGCGCTCCTGGGTGGTCGTGACCACCCAGCGCACGGCATCGGCCCCGAGTCGCGCGGCGGCCTCGTGCACCGCGGGACGCGCCAGCAGGTCGTCGGTACGCGGGATGGCTCGGCGGGGATCGTCCTGGCTCACCACTCCCCCGATCTGCCGCGGCTCGTCTCGTGGCGGAGGCGGACGGGAATCGAACCCGCCAGACCGAGATGCTCGGCCTCCTCGGTGTTGAAGACCGGGGGGACCACCAGGAACCCAGACGCCTCCTCGCCGCTCCCGACCCTAGTCGGCACTCCTATGCTCGACCACATGACGGCCCTCTCGGATGTCCGGCTGACCGGTCTGGCCCATGGCGGCGGCTGCGCCTGCAAGATCCCGGCCGGAGAGCTCGAGGACGCCGTGCGCGGGCTGGTCGGGCAGGGCGGCCCCGACGTCCTGGTCGGTCTCGACGCCGGCGACGACGCCGCGGCGGTGCGCATCGCCGACGGCACCGCGGTCCTCTCCACCGCCGACTTCTTCACCCCGGTCGTGGACGACCCCTACGACTGGGGGCGGATCGCCGCGGTCAACGCGCTGTCCGACATCTATGCCATGGGCGGGCGCCCGGTGGTGGCGATCAACCTGGTCGGCTGGCCCCGCGAGGTGCTCTCGATGGAGCTCCTCACCGAAGTGCTGCGCGGCGGCCTCGAGGCCGGGCGCGCCGCCGGTTGCCCCGTGCTCGGCGGGCACACCGTCGACGACCCAGAGCCGAAGTACGGCATGGCGGTCACCGGCCTGGCCGACCCGGACCGACTGCTGCGCAACGACGCCGCCGCGCCCGGCATGCCGCTCACGCTCACCAAGCCCATCGGCGTCGGCGTGCTGAACAACCGGCACAAGCAGACCGGCGAAGTGTTCGAGCAGGCGATCGCCTCCATGACCACGCTGAACGCCGAGGCCTCGGCCGCTGCGCTCGCGGCGGATGTGCGGGCCGCCACCGACGTCACCGGCTTCGGCCTGCTCGGCCACCTGCACAAGATGTGCCGTGCCTCGGGCGTGGGCGCGGTGATCGAGCGGGACGCGGTGCCGGTGCTCGACGACGTCCGCGAGTCCCTCGCCGAGGGCTTCGTCTCAGGCGGCACCCGCCGCAACCTCGACTGGGTGCGGCCTCACCTCGACCCGGCGGGCGAGGTCACCGAGGAGGATCTGCTGCTGCTCGCCGACGCCCAGACCTCCGGGGGCCTGCTCGTCGTCGGCGAGCTGCCGGGCCATCCGGTGATCGGACACACCGTCGAGGGCGCCGGCATCGCGATTCGGTAGGCCGGCCGCTACTCGACCGTGGTGATCGAGTCGTCGACCTCGCCCCGGCGGCGACGCTCCTCGAGCCGGCGCCGCTGCGGGACCACGGTGTAGCGCGGGTCCTTCGCCGACTCCAGTCCGGCCTCGAAGACGCCGAACCGCGTGCACGCCGAGGCCGCCATCAGCGCCAGCCCAGACGCGACCGCGACCCAGCGGCGCCGCGCGAAGAGGGCCCCGATGCCGCCGGCGATCGCGAGCCGTTCGCTGAGGTGGAGCAGCTTGCCGGGCTTGCCCTCGTGCAGCGGCTCGACCACGACGGGGTCCATGTGAGCCTCCATGACCCGCATCGCCACCAGATCCCCGACGACGCCGAGCACCGCCAGCCGTCGGGCCGGGCCCGTCTCGTCGGAGGGCGTGGTGATCATCGCCAGCCCGCTCGCGGCCAGGCTGGCCGAGGAGACGAACACGAACGGCAGGTGCTGGCGGGCGCCGTTCCAGGTCGGGATGGCGGTGTCGGCGAGCAGCACGGCGGTGTAGCCGGCCAGGGGCGGGCCGAACGCGCCTGCCGCCAGGCCGGCGGGCCCCTGGAGGACGTCGACCACCTTGCGCAGCCTGCCGAGCGGGATGGGCAGCTCGGCGACCGCCGCGAGGCTGGTCGGAGCGCTGAAGGCGGTCAGGATCCACGAGCCGACGCTCATCGGCGAGGTGACCTTGAAGGTGCGCAGCATGTTGAGGGCGCGCTCGGGCCGGCCGAGGTCGGCGACCAGTGCGGCACCGGATACGCCGACCGCCGCCAGCGCGGCGAGCCGGGTGTTGCGCCGCAGCACCGGGAGTCCCGCGATCTGCGCTCCGGCCGCGAGCACCCCGGAGGCACCGGCGACGCCGCCGGTGAACAGGTAGAGCGCCACCGGCCACTCCCACGGCGGCGGCTTGACGACGTTGCGGCCGTAGTAGGAGGTGAACTCGACCTCGGGCACCATCGAGTCCGCCGGGACGCGGGCCGTCGAGCCGCCGCGGCGCCGTTTGCCCCCGCCGAACCCGCGACGTCGGCGTCGCTCGGGCTCGGGCGGACGGAACTGGTCGTAGTCGGAGGTGCTCATCGGCGGCCCATCACGAACGAGACGGCCGCGGCGACCGCCATGCCGGCCATCGCGGCACCGGCGCGACGCCACATCTGCGGCAGGTCTGCGGTGCACACCCGTGGGTCGGGCGGCAGCCCGTAGACCTCCGGCTCGTCGAGCAGCAGGAAGATCGAGCCCGTGCCGCCGACGCCGTCGTAGGGATTCGCCCCGTACAGCCGTGCCTCGGTGCGACCCTCGGCGTGCATGGCGGCCACCCGGCGACGGGCATCGTCGACAAGCTCGTCGCGATCGCCGAACTTGATCGAGGTGGTGGGGCAGGTCTTCGCGCAGGCCGGGACGCCGTCGTCGAGCAGCCGGTCGTAGCAGAGCGTGCACTTCTGGGCGACGTGCCGGTTGGGCACGTCGTAGCCGCGGGAGGCGGTTCCGACGGTGCCGTCGTCGCGGCGTTGCACCACGCCGAAGGGGCATCCGGCCACGCAGGTGCCGCAGCCGTTGCAGACGTCGGCCTGCACCACCACGCTGCCGAACTCGGTGCGGAACAGCGCGCCGGTGGGGCATACGTCGAGGCAGCCGGCGTGGGTGCAGTGCTTGCACACGTCGGAGGCCATCAGCCAGCGGAACTCGTCGGTGTCGGGCGGCGTGACGTCGCCCGCGGCGTTGTCGGGGGCGGCGTCGTCGCTGCGCACCGTCGGCATGCCGAGCTCGACCAGCGCCTGGCCGCTGCGTCGGGCGGCCACCAGCTGCTCGCGGCTCTGCTCGACGAAGGCGACGTGGCGCCAGGTGGAGGCGCCGAGCGCCTGGGTGTTGTCGTAGGACCAGCCGGTCAGCTCGAGGTCGCCGTCCTGCGGGTTGTGGTTCCACTCCTTGCAGGCCACCTCGCAGGCCTTGCACCCGATACAGATCGAGGTGTCGGTGAAGAAGCCCTTGCGTGGCTCGACGGTGGGCCAGCCGACCTCTGTGCGTGGGTCACCCATGAGCTCCGCTGTCCCCCGCCTCGGTGTTGTCGAAGTGCTTCTGGATCGGCCGTTCGTTGTCGGTGTCGACGGTGACCCCCGCGCGCTGCTGGTAGTCGGTCACCAGGTCGACCAGGGCCCGGCCCCGCGGCCGGCGTCCGGCCACCACGTCACAGGTTGCCACCTTCGACTCCTGGATCTGGGTGTTGGGGTCGAGCGTGACGCCGACCAGGTCGTTGGCGGCGTCGCCGCTGACGACGGCCTGTGTGCCGACGCCCCAGTGGTAGGGCAGGCCCACCTGGTGCACCGGGCGCCCGTCGACGATCAGCGGGCGCATCCGATCGGTGACCAGGACCCGCGCCTCGATGGCGGCGCGCGCCGAGACGATGGTGGCCCAGCCGCCGTTGACCAGACCCCGCTCGGCCGCCAGCGCCGGCGAGACCTCGCAGAACATCTGCGGCTGGAGCTCGGACAGGAACGGCGACCAGCGACTCATCCCACCCGCGGTGTGGTGCTCGGTGAGCCGGTAGGTGGTGAAGATGTAGGGGTAGACGTCCGAGCCGGGGGCGCCCGCGCTCGGTGCGTCGAGGTTGTCGGTGCGCGGGAAGGTCACCCGGGTCGGCGCCTGCTGGAGCGGATAGAGCGCGTTGGCGACCGGCGACTCCTGCGGCTCGTAGTGGGTGGGCAACGGGCCGTCGACCATCCCCTTCGGAGCGAACAGCCAGCCCTTCCCGTCGGACTGCATGATGAACGGGTCGTCGCCGGTGAGCGCCGCGGGACCGACGGCGTCGGCGTCCGGGCGGGCGCCCGGGGCACGGTCGAGCGGGAAGTCCGGGCTGTCGAGGCCGGTCCAGATGCCCTGATCGGCGTCCCACCACACCAGCTTCTTGCGCTCGCTCCACGGCCTCCCCTCGGGGTCGGCCGAGGCCCGGTTGTAGAGGATGCGGCGATCGGCGGGCCAGGCCCAGCCCCACTCGTGCTGGTTGGGCGAGTCGCCGCCGTGCGGCACGCGCCGGGAGGCCTGGTTGACGCCGCCGGCGTAGACGCCGGTGTAGATCCAGCAACCGCCTGCGGTGCTGCCGTCGGCGCGCATCTGCGTGTAGGCCTCCAGTGGCTCTCCGTCGCGGGGTCCGCCCACGTAGAAGCCGTTGATCTCCCGCAGGACGGCCTCGGGGTCGGGCTTGCCCTCGGCGTCGTTCGGGTAGTCCCACGTGAGGTCGAGCAACGGTCGGTCGCGCGGGTCGTCGGAGCCGGCCAGCCGGGCCCGGATCCGGGCGCCGAGCTCGAGGAAGAAGTCGAGGTCGCTCTCGGCCTGACCGGGAGGCGCGAGCGCCTGGTGGCGCCACTGGAGCAAGCGCTGGGTCTGGGTGAAGGAGCCGGACTTCTCCACATGGGTGGCCGCGGGCATGAAGAAGACCTCGGTGGCGATCTCCTCGGTGCGCAGCTCGCCGGAGGCGATCTCGGGGCCGTCGAGCCACCAGGTGGCCGACTCGATCATGTTGAGGTCGCGCACCACCAGCCACTTCAGGTGGGACATCGCCATCCGCTGCTGGCGCCCGTTGGCCGAGCCCACCGCGGGGTTCTGGCCCAGCACGAAGTAGCCGTCGACGTTGCCCTCGAGCATCTCGACGGTGGTCTGGTAGGTGCCTGCCGGCCCGTCGAGCCGGGGCAGGTAGTCGTAGCACCAGTCGTTCTCGGCGGTGGCGGCGTCGCCGAACCAGGCCTTGAGCAGGCTGACGACGTAGTTCTCCCGGTCGGCCCAGTAGCCCTTCTGCTCGGTGGAGGCGATGGCGTCGAGGTAGTCGGTCCAGGTGTCGTGGACGCCGACCGACGGCATCGGCAGGTAGCCCGGCAGCAGGTTGAACAGCGTGGGGATGTCGGTGGAGCCCTGGATGCTGGCATGGCCGCGCAGCGCCATGATGCCGCTGCCGGGACGACCCACGTTGCCCATCAGCAGCTGGAGGATGGCGGCGGTACGGATGATCTGGGCGCCCATCGTGTGCTGGGTCCAGCCGGTGGCGTAGCCGAAGCAGGTGGTGCGCTCGCGTCCGGAGTTCTCCACGATCGAGTCGGCGAGGTAGGCGAACTCCTCGGGCGTGATGCCGCAGGAGCGGGCCACCATCTCGGGGGTGTAGCGGGCGAAGTGCCGCTTGAGGGTCTGCAGGACCGTGCGCGGGTCGGTGAGGGTCTCGTCGCGAGCGGCGTCGCCGTAGGTCGTGGTGGATCGGCCCTCGGCGTCCGCGTAGGCCCAGGTGCTGTTGTCGTAGCGCGCCTGCTCCTCGTCGTAGCCGGAGAATAGGCCGTCGAGGTCCTCGGTGTCGCGGTAGTCCTCGGAGAGCATCGTGGCGGCGTTGGTGTAGGCGACGACGTACTCGCGGAAGTACAGCTCGTGGGTGAGCACATGGTTGATCAGGCCGCCGAGCAGCACGATGTCGGTGCCGGCCCGGATCCCGATGTGCCGGTCAGAGACCGCCGAGGTACGGGTGAACCTCGGGTCGACGTGGATCACTCGGGAGCCGCGCGCGATCGCGTCGGTGACCCATCCGAAGCCGACCGGGTGCGCCTCGGCCATGTTTCCGCCCATGAGGACGATGCAGTCCGCGTTCACCATGTCCTGCAAGGACTGGGTGGCCCCGCCGCGGCCGTAGGAGGACCCCAGACTGGGGACCGTGGCGGAGTGTCATATGCGCGCCTGGTTCTCGATCTGGATCGCGCCCGCCGCGGTGAAGAGCTTCTTGATGAGGTAGTTCTCCTCGTTGTCGAGGGTGGCTCCCCCGAGCGAGGCGATGCCCATCGTGCGCCGCAACGGGCGGCCGTGCTCATCGGTGTCCTGCCAGTGGTGGCGGCGTGCGGCCACGAAGCGCTCGGCGATCATGTCGATCGCGGTGTCCCGGTCGAGGTCGGTCCACTCGGTCGCGTACGGCGCCCGGTAGCGGATCCTCGTCTGGCGCAGCGGGTTGTTGACCAGCTGCTCGCTTGAGGCGCCCTTGGGGCACAGCCGACCGCGCGAGATCGGCGAGTCGGGGTCGCCCTCGATGGCGATGACGCGCTCGTCCTTGACGTAGATCTTCTGCCCGCAGCCCACGGCGCAGAACGGACACACACTCTGCGTGACCCGATCGGCGGTGGCGGTGCGGGGCTGGATCTCGCGGGTCCGCTCGGAGGTGACCGCCGCGCCGCGTCCCGTCGGGTCGCCACCGCGCAGCTGCCGGAGCACCGGCCACTCCAGCGGACTCCACATGCGCATCAGTCTAGACAGATCGCACTCCGGGACTTCTCGGCGGCGGCAGAGAACCTAGGGTCGCAGCGCCTCGGACTGCGGGTCGAAGCAGACCAGGCCGTGCTCGGCGGCGGTCCGCGCCGCGAACTCCGAGGCCTCCTCGGCGCGGCTCCACACCATCGAGAAGTAGATGGCCTCCCCGAAGGCGTTCGCGATCATCGGGCCATCGGCCCACGGCGAGTCCTCCGAGCCGTCGTCGGTGAGGTCGGGCCACCTGGCGAGCAGGGCGTCGACGTAGCTCCGGATCCGCGGGCTGGGCGGCACGGGATCGTCGTCGATCGCCGTCTCCATCCGCTCCATCAGCTGCTCGTAGACCTGCGCGGCCTCCTCGTCTGACGCCGGACGCGGACCTTCCCATACGGCGAGATCGAAACTCATGGGCACACGATGACAGGTCGTCACCGCCTCGCGCTCAGCGCCGCCGCAAGCATCGTGTTCAGCTCCGCGAAGGCGGAGGCCGGGTCGTCCGGTCGATCGGGGTTCACCTCGCAGATGGTGATGATCCGCGCCGTGCGATGGGACATGAGCCCGGTGACCAGGCGGCCGAGGCCGGCCACGCTCAGCCCGGGGTCACTGCGCTGCTCCTCGGCGATCGGGAACGCCGTCTGGTCGAGCACGTCGACGTCGACGTGGACCGAGAGGAGGCTCAGCCCGTCCGCCCACGCGGCGAGCTCGGCCAGGACGTCGGCGGTGTGCTCCTCCACCTGCTGCGAGAGGTAGCGGGTGAGCGAGAGGTCGTCGATCCGGGACTGCTCGTAGGCGTTCGCGCGGTCGGCGGCCACGAGACGCAAGGTGTGACGGGTGAGCAGTGGCCGCGGTCCGCCGAGGCTCGCCAGACGCGCGTCGGCGTCCGGCGCGTCGAGCAGGTGGGTGATGCCCATCCAGTCGGCGATGCCATTGCCGGACTGCGGCGAGGTGAGGTCGCAGTCGAGGTCGACGTAGGCCAGCCCGACCCTGGCATGAGGTGCGCCGGCGGCCGCCTTCGCACCGGCGATCACGCCGAGCTGGATCGAGCAGTCCCCGCCGAGGACGAGGATCCGGGCGTCCGGCTCGGCCTGGGCGATGCGCTGGACCTGGCCCGCGACCGTGCGGGCGGCCTCGATGACCCGGTCGGCGCTCTGGAGCTTCGGGTGGTCGGGGTCGGGCTCCATCCGGAAGTGGACGACGTCACCGTGGTCGATGACCTCGAGACCGGCTGCGGTCAGCCGTTCGAGCAGGCCGTGAGCGCGGAATGCCTCGGGGGCGCGTTCCTGACCGGGACCGTGTGCCGCGGCCGAGGTGGCCGCTCCGACGATGTGGACTCGAACCTGCTCGTGCTCGCTCATCCTCGCCAGACTAGGCACCGCGGGTGTATCATCTGATACATGTTGCGAACGCACGCTGACTCCCCGGCCGACGTCACCGATCTGTGGGCGGTCGTCGGCGACGTCCTCGCGTGGCCCGGCCGGCTGCCAACCTTCGACTCGGTGGTGCCGGAGGATGCCTCCGCGCCGGTCGGGACGGGCTCGCGGTTCGCCGTGCGCCAGCCGGGTCTGCCACCGGCCACCTACGAGATCACCGAGTGGACGCCGGGCGCCTCGTTCACCTGGGCCGCGCGCTCGACGGGCGTCACGACCACGGCCAGCCACGCCGTCACCGCCGTCGCGAACGGCGGCTCGCGCGTCGACCTCACGGTGTCGTGGGCAGGGATCCTCGCCCCGATCGTCCGGGTGCTCATGGGTCGCAAGGCCGCCCGGATGATGGAGTCGGAGGCCACCACGTTCGCCACGATCGCGCCAGAGCGTGGCTGAGGCGCGCGAGGCCCTGCTCGCCAAGGTGGTCGCCTACTACGCCGAGCACGGCGTCCGCGACACCAGCCTGCGCACCCTGGCGGCCGAGATCGGCACGAGCCAGCGGATGCTGCACTACCACTTCGGCTCGCGCGGGGACGTCCTCGCCGCGGTGATCGAGGCGATCGCGGCCGGGCAGGCGGCCCAGATCGCCGAGCTCTTCGCCGGTGAGTCCGACCCCCTCGCCGCCGGCCGGCGCAACTGGGACGCGACCGTCGAGGATGCCCAGACCTACGGCCCGCTGTGGTTCGAGCTGGCCACCCACGCGATGCGCGGCGAGCCGTACGCGGCCGGGCTGGGCGAGGTGATGGTGGCCGCCCAGCTGCGAGAGTTCACCGCTGTCTACGCCGCGCACGCCGATCCGGGCAAGGCGGCTCGGCTCGCGCGCCTGACCCTCGCCGTGGGGCAGGGGCTGATCTTCGACCTGCTCATCGACGGCGACCGGGCCGCCGCCGACGCAGCGATCGAGGAGTTCACCGACCTGGTCCGGCGCGAGCTCGGGCAGCGCTAGTGGTGCTGGTCGCGCCTGGGTGAGGATGGGCGCATGCCCGCGCCCGACCTCGTCATGCTGATCCGACACGGCGAGAAGCCGGCCGACCCGCCGGCCAAGCCGCCGCCGCACGGCGTCGACATCGAGGGACGCCACGACGCGCACTCGCTGCTGCCCCTCGGCTGGCAGCGGGCGGGCGCGATCGCGGTGCTCTTCGCTGGCGATCCCGGGGCGCCGCTGGCCAGGCCTACTGCGATCTTCGCGCCCGACTACGGCGAGCAGACCGAGTCCCACCGCACCACCCAGACCGTCGCGCCGCTCGCGCGTCGCCTCGAGCTGTCGGTACAGACCCCCGTCGAGCGCGGTCACGAGCCTCGGCTCGTCTCCCGGTTCCTCGCAGTCACCGAGGGCTCGCTCCTCGTCTGCTGGGAGCACCACCACCTGCCCGCACTCGCGCAGGCCTTCGCCGCCCAGGTCGGCATCGCCACCGAGGACCTGCCCCCACAAGGACGCTTCTGGCCCGAGGACGACTTCTGGACCATCCTCGTGTTCGCTCGTCAGGACGATGGCGGCTACTCCGTCGCGAGCCTGAGCGAGGACGTCTTGGCGGGCGATCCGCCCCGCGAGGACTGACCCCTCGGCTCGTCCCGGCTGGAGGCTTGTTACCGACCGTTGTGACTTGTTACTGACCGTTGTGACCTCTGACCTGCGCTTACAAGAGCAGGTCAGAGGTCACAACGGTCAGTAACAAGCCTCGCCCGCCGGCACCCGAGCACGCACCTAGACTCGCGCTGTGGAGCCGGAGCCGTCGCGGTCCCCCAGTGGTGCCGGCAAGAGGCGAGAGCTCTTGGTCGGCGGCGTGGGCTGCTTGTTCCTGCTCGTCGCCCTCCCACTCATGGCGGTCCTGGTGCTGGCGATCTTCTTCGACGAGCCGCTCCTGTTGCTCGGATTGGTGGCGTTCCTGGTGGCCTGCGCGGCGTACCGCAAGGCGAGTCGGGGCTCCTCGTAAGGGGTGGCATGGCGGAGGCCGAACGTCCGCGTTGAGCGCTAGCGTCGGGCGGCATGACGACACAGACCTCGCAGCCGTCCCGTTCGCACCGCGTGGGTCGCGAGGTGCGGCATGGCTGAGTTCGGCGAGGAGGACCTCAGCGGCTCCACCTTCGACTGGACCGATCTGAGCGGCTCGACCTTCCGGGCGGCCTCGCTGAGCGACGTCACGATCCGGGGCACCGACCTGCACCGCGTGAAGATGACCGGGGTCGAGCTCTACGACGTCGACATCAGCGGCGACATCCAGGGCTTGCGCATCAACGGGATCGACGTGACGGCCTACCTCGAGGAGGAGACCGCCCGCCGGCACCCGGAGCTGGCGAAGCTGCGACCCGAGGATCCGGCCGGATTCCGCGAGGCGTGGGACCTGCTCGAGTCTGGATGGGAGGAGACCGTCGCGCGCGCCCGGCGCCTTGATCCGGACCGACTGCACGAGCGGGTCGCCGACGAGTGGTCGTTCATCGAGACCCTGCGCCACCTCTCCTTCGCCACCGCCGCCTGGGTCGACCGCTCCCTCAACGAGGAGGCGGCGCCGTGGCATCCGCTCGACCTGCCGTGGGACGAGGCGCCCACCGACAAGGGCTTCCCGAACGACCGCACCGCCCGGCCCTCGCTCGACGAGGTGCTGGAGCTGCGCCGGTCCCGCCAGGCGGGGGTGCGCCGCGTCGTCGAGGGGCTCACCGAGGAGTCGCTGGCCGCCGAGGCCACTCCTCCCGACGACGACGGCTGGCCGTCGCGCCGCGGCTTCACCGTCAAGGACTGCCTCTCCATCGTGCTCAACGAGGAGTACTGGCACCGCACGTACGCCGAACGCGACCTGGCGGTGCTCGAGGAGGGCGCGCGGTAGGCAGCCTCTTCCACGCGCGGAGGAATCGTCGCCGCCACGCCGCGGCGACGGGCTACTAGGGTCGCTCGCATGCCCGCGTTCACCTGGCTCCCGGCCAACCAGGCCACCGCCGACGACGTCGAGTCGGTCTTCGACGGCGGGGGCGCACGCAAGTGCCGCTGCCAGGCGCTGAAGGTGCCAGGCTTCATCTGGCGCGACACCACGCAAGAGGAGCGGGACGCCGCCCTGCTCGCGCAGGCCGCCTGCGGCACGGCGGGCCCGACCTCCGGACTGATCGGCTACGTCGACGGCGAGGCGGCCGGCTGGGTCGC
This sequence comes from Nocardioides epinepheli, assembly GCF_037936805.1. Classification (NCBI taxonomy): domain Bacteria; kingdom Bacillati; phylum Actinomycetota; class Actinomycetes; order Propionibacteriales; family Nocardioidaceae; genus Nocardioides; species Nocardioides epinepheli. The sequence continues at coordinate 21,366 of NZ_JBBMMC010000022.1, forward strand.
GGTCGAGCCGCGGGAGAACTACCCGCGAATCTGGGCCCGCAAGCAGCCGTGGATGCGCAGAGACCCCGAGCTCGAAGGCGTCTGGTCGGTCACCTGCTTCGTCGTCGGGAAGCAGTGGCGCGGCTCGGGTCTGACCTACGAGCTCGCCGCCGCCACGGTCGCGTATGGCGAGCAGGTCGGCGCCAACGTGCTCGAGGGCTACCCGATCGAGCCGGCGCCCGGCAAGCGCGTCATCTGGGACGAGGCGTCGGTCGGTCTGCTCCAGGTCTTCGTCGAGGCCGGCTACGAAGTGGTGGACTCCCCCACTCTGCGACGGCGCGTGGTGCGCCGGCCGATCGGCGACCGGCTCAACGACGCGCCACACTGACGCAGAACTCGGCGTCAGCGCGCCAGGGCCGCAGGTCCCAGGTGGCGAAGCGCTGCTCCAGCGTCAGACCTGCGACCGGGAGGGCGGCGTCGAGGTCGGCGGGGGTGAAGCCCTGGCTCGTCCGGCACCCGACCACGAGGAAGCCGTCCGCACGCAGGTGGGCGGCGACCCGTTCGATCACCGTGGCCCGGTCGGCCTCGGTGACGAAGTCCATCACGTTGCCGGCGATGAAGGCGCCGTCGAAGGGCTCGGGCTGCCCCGACGCGGCCAGGTCGAGCGTCACCAGGTCCGAGACCAGCCAGGTGGCGTCCGGGTGGTCACTGCGCGCGGCCTCGATCAGCATCGGATCGACATCGACGCCGACCACGTGGTGCCCGCGCCGGGCGAGGTAGCCGCCGTGCCGGCCGGGACCGCAGCCAGCGTCCAGAAGCCTGGACGCTGGGGCGGCGAGCGCCTCGACCAGGCGTGCCTCCCCCTGGAGGTCCTCGCCGCGTGCTGCCAGTTCGCGGAACCGGCCGATGTACCACTCGTTGTGGCCGCTGTCGGACAATCCCGGCCACGTCGAGTGCATCGGCGATCCCTCCGTTCGCGCTTCCCCCGCCTGGGAGCGGAGTCTCCGCCCATCATCCCACCGCGGCAGCGGGGGCACTCACCACCTGAGGACGACCAGGCCGTCACCGCAGCTGCCGACGGAGCACTCGATGTTGCCGACGCTGGAGCTGCCGCTCACCACGAGCGGGTTCACATAGCCGCTCCCGCCTCCACCGCCGGCCCCCGGCGCGCCGTGGTTCCCGCCGAACCAACCGCCCCCACCACCGCCGGCGCTGCAGGGGCAGTCCGCGGAGTCACCGCTGCCGCCCGTCCCGAACCCGCTGCCGCCGTCCTGGGTTCCACCGGCGCCGGCGCCGCTGCCGAGGCCCGCGAACCCGCCGCCGGCGCCGCCATCCAGGGGCGATCCGCTGTCGCCGCCGGCGCCCCCGCCGCCGCCAGCCACAACGATCCGGGCAGACAACGGGCAGGTCAGGGCGGCCGCGCAGGCCCCGCTGAGGGCGTCGATGCGAATGTCCGAGGCGCCACCTCCTCCGGCCCCCGGGTCGCGGAACAGCCCGGCGTCCGTTCCGTCCCCGCCCCCGTTGAACCCGCCGGCGCCCCCCGCGGCGCCGCCGGGCTCTACCCCCTGTCCCCTGCCCCCGACCACGATCTGCAGGCTCTGCCCCGGGGCGACGGCCAGCTTCGCCTGCGATTCACCCCCGACCCCTCCCGACGCGGACGCCGAGTGCCCACCCGCAGCGCCGCGCACCAGCACCGTGACCGACTTGACGCCGTTGGGAACCGTCCAGGCATAGGTGCCCGGAGCATCGAAGATCTCCTGCGAGCCCTTGCCCGGTGCGCCGCTGGCCCCGCCTGCCGTGGCCAGCGCGGCAGCCGCGACGATCACCGCACCGACCACCGCCGGCACGATCCGCGGTCTCGAGGCCCACGTCGTCCGCATAGTTCTCCCCTTGTCTCGGTCCCAATCAAGAATCCGAGACCCCGGGTACGGCGGGGGCGACGCTAGCGGGGACCGAGAGGCCGAACATCATCTATCTAGGTCATCTAGGGCGAGTGCCCGATGATGGAGCGCACCGGGCTCACCGGCACGACGACCGAGACGACGACCGAAAGGCCGCCATGACCGAGAACGCCCAGGACGCCCTCGCTCCCCCGTCCCTCGCCCAGCAGGCGCGCAGGCACCCGGTGCTGGCCGAGGCCTACAAGATCGTCTCGATCGCCGTCGGCGCGGTGGTCTTCGCCATCGGCCTCGAGGGCTTCCTCATCCCCAACGACTTCCTCGACGGCGGCATCGTCGGCGTCGCGATCATCGTGACCCGCTTCCTCGACGTCCCGATGGGTGTGTTCATCGGGGTGCTGAACGTCCCCTTCGTCCTGCTCGCGTGGGCGAAGATCGGGCACCGCTCGGCCATCCGCACCGGGGTCGGCATCGCGACCCTCTCCGTGGCCACCATCGTGCTGCACCACATGCATGCGATCACCGACCAGTCCTGGCTCGCGCTGATCTGCGGCGGCGCGATGATCGCGGTCGGCATCGGCGTCGCGCTCCGGCACGGTGGAGCGCTCGACGGCACCGAGGTACTGGCCACCATCGTGGCCAGCCGCACGCAGTACACCGTCGGACAGCTCATCCTCGGCATCAACCTGGCGATCTTCACCGTCGCCGGCTTCGTGATCTCGTGGGAGTCCGCGCTGCTGTCGGCGGTCCTGTTCTACATCGTGGTCAAGGACCTCGTCGACCGGATCGCCCACGGTGAGTCGGGCGTCCACATGGTGCGGGTGATGACCACCCGCTACCAGGAGGTCGCCTCGATGATCTCCGAGCACATCAAGCGGCCCGTCCTCGTCGACCGCCATCAGCACTGGTACGCCGACGGGCCCGGCGAGGACGTCTGGCTGATCACCTTCACCTGCTCGCGCCTGGAGGAGGCGACCCTCGTGGAGGACATCGAGGCTCTCGACCCGGCGGCGAACGTGACCTTCACCGAGATCTCCAACCTGCACGGACCGCTCCTGGAGTCGATGACCAACCGGGGCCACTGACTCCAGAGCCACGCGGCGTCGTCCAGGTCAGCAACGCACCCCTCCCCCGGACGGCGTCACCGCCGCGGACTGCCTTCCTGGAGCGACCGCAGCCAGGGCAGCGCCGCCTGCCCGAACGGCTCGGCGTCGTCAGTGACGAGCTGCAGGAGAGCGTCCGCCGCGTCGAGGGCACGTCGCGCCTGGGACTCGGTGAGGAACCCGGACCGGGCCAGCTCCTCGAACTCGTCCTGGTCGACGATCCCGGCACGACCGTCGGGGGTCCGGAACAGATCCAGCTCGAGGTCTACGAAGGACCACGTGCCCTCGGAGAGCGTCGGAGGCGTGCAGATGTCGACGGTCAGGTCGGTGGTGTCGGAGAACCAGAAGGCCGGCAACCACCAGGGCGGCTCAGGCGCGTCGGGCTGGACCAGCCAGACCACGTCGCCCGGCTGCGGCTCGACCCGTCCATCGCGTTGCCGGACCGGGTTGCCGCCGCGGGCGCCGAGCCAGGTGCCGAACTCGTCGCTGCCCAGGTGCTCGACCTCCCAGCTGAACGCCTCCGAGCAGGTCCCGTCCGCGATCGACCACTTCTGCTTGGAGATCCTCGGCACGTGTCCCAGTCTGCCGGGCCCAGGCGATCGGCGTCAGGGCGCGCGCACGATGGTGTTGCGGCCCGGGCCGCCGACCATCGTGTCGTCGCCCTTGACCGCGACCAGTACGTCGTCGCCCCGGCCACCGTAGAGCGCGTCGCGGCCACCGCCTCCATAGAGACGGTCGTCGCCGGCGCCGCCGCAGAGCAGGTCGGCGCGGGTACGGCCGCGGAGCAGGTCGTCGCCTCCGCGACCGATGAGCACGTCGTTGAGCTTCGAGCCGCGCAGGACGTCGGCGCCCGCGGTGCCCACCACGACGCGGTAGACCACGGTGCGGGCACCGGCCAGGTTGGTTGCGGTCACCCTCACCCGGGCCACGCCGGATCGCCCGGCCGTCGGCTTGACGGCCAGGGTCAGCCTCGTGCCGTCGCGGCGCAGTGAGGCGGCCGAGACCGGCACGAGGTCCGGGTTCGAGGAGGCGACGGTGAGCGTCGACCCGTCGTCGACGGTGAGGGCGATCCCGAGCCGCCCGGTGTCGCCGACACAGCTCATGTCGTTGAGGACCACCAGCTGCGGCCGGGCGGTGGCAGCCCACCGGACGGCGGGCGAGGACACCGCGGCGGAGTCGTTTCCGGCGGCGTCGGAGACCGCCGCTGCGGCGAGGTCGAGACCGACGGCGCCGCTGCGGCGCATGCCGGTCACGGTCACCGAGACCGTGTGGGAGTCGATGACGACCAGACGGACCTCGTCGGCTCCGGTCGTGCCGGTGATCGCGAAGTCGGCGGCGTCGAGGCCCGGCAGCGGCTCGGACATCTCGACGAGGAACCTGACCTCGCCGACCCGGACCGGGTCGGCCTGTCCGGGGGCCCGGACGACGCGGAGCGCCGGCGGGGTCCCGTCATAGTCACGCACGAGATCCGCGACGGCCGGGGTCTGGTTGCCCGCGTCGTCCTGCGCGGCGCCGGCGGCGATCGAGACCGCGACCGGCCCGTCGGCGCTCGGGGTGATCAGGACGCTGTAGCCCTCCGCGACGGTCTGCAGGTCCGAGGCGGTGCCGCCGCTCACCTCGATGTCCTCGAGCGTGAGGCCGCTGACCGGCTCTGAGGGCTCGATCGATACCCGGAAGGGTGCGTTGAACGGACCGGCGTCGGCATCCAGCGTGAGCGTCGGTGCCGTGGCGTCGTAGATCTGGCCCAGCGGCGCCGAGGCCAGGCTCGGGTTGCCGGCAGCGTCGGTCGCGGCGCCCGCCGGCAGCGCGATGCTGAGCGGTCCGTCGCCCTGCGGCGTGATGCGCACGCTGTAGGCCGATCCGGACCCGGTCAGCTCCGAGGCGACGCCATTGGTGACGGCGAGGTCGTCGAGGCCGAGTCCGGTGACCGGCTCGGAGAAGGTCAGTGTGACGTCGAAGGGTGCGTTCTGCGGACCGGTAGGCCCGCTCAGCACGACCGTGGGGGCCGCGCGGTCGATCGTGCGGACCAGGTCGGCGGCGGCGGTGTTCGCGTTGCCGGCGGCGTCCAGCGCGGCACCGGCGGGAAGCTCGATCCGCACCGTGCCGGTGGCGCCCGGGTCCGGGGTCACGATCGCGGTGTACGTGGTGCCCGAACCGGAGAGTCCGGCCACCGTTCCGCCGGTGATCACCAGGTCGGCGCCGCTGAAGCCGGTCACCGACTCGGAGAAGGTCACCGTCACCGGGAACGCCGCGTTCAGCGGCCCCGCGGGCGCGTCGAGCGCCGCGGTGGGCCGGGTGAGGTCGGCCACGCGGGTCAGGATCGCGGTGGCGTTGCTCGGGTTGCCGGCGGCGTCGACGGCCCCGCCTGCCGGCACCGAGACCCGCACGGTGCCGTCCGCGACGGGGGTCAGGGTGACGCGATAGGTGGTGGCGGAGTCGACGCGAAGGTTCGAGGAGGTCGCGTTCTCCACGACGAGGTCCTCGAGGGTGAGACCGGTGATCGGCTCGTCACCGGTGATCGTGACGTCGAAGGCCCCCGAGACCGGGCCGGGCGGTGCGGCCAGGGTGAGCGACGGCGGCGTGAGGTCGATCGGGGGACCCCCGATCAGGCGCGCCCAGGCCTCGGACTCGCCCGGGGCGAGGCCGGTCGCCTCGCCGCTCCATGCGACCAGGGAGCTGCCGATCCGTCCGTCGCTCCACAGCACGGCCGGGCGGGTGGGCTCGGTGTTGACGGTGCCGCGCAGGGCCGAGACCCGGACGACGTCGGCGATGGTCGCGCTGTCGTCGGACACCCGGGCGACCCACACCTGGTGATCGCCGGTGCCGGCGGTCGGCCCGGTCGAGGTGGTGCGCGCGACCCACGAGACGAGCAGCTCGTCGTCGCGGTAGCTCACCGAGGGCGAGAGCTCGGCGCCGGCTCGGTCGATGACCGTGTCCCGGACGATCGCGGGGTCGGCGTCCGAGGCGGCGTCGTAGGCGAGCCGGGCTCGGCGCAGGACCGGGGTGCCCGGCGTCGCGGCGGTGCCGCCCGTCCACACCGCGGTCCAGCCGTGGGGACCGGCGGCGACGTCGACGCCGAACTCCTCGATGGCGGTGCCGGCCTCCGGCGCGCCGAGGACGAGCGGGGTGCCGGGGGTGCCGTCGGTGAGCACGATCCCGCGTGCGCGGATCCGGCCGTCGCCGCCGGGGCCGGACCAGGCCACGAGGCCGGCGCCCCCGGGTGCCAGGGCGACGGCCGGGCCGTCGAACGAGATGCTGCCGGGGATCGCGGTCACCACCGGGTCGGCCTCACCGACCTGCCAGGCCGACTCCACGGTCGCCTGTCCGTCGCTCTCCCGGTCCCAGGCGATGAGGATCCGCTGCCCCGTGACGTCGAGGTCGGCGCGGACGGCGTTGCCCGACCCGGCCTCGGAGACGGTCGTGGCGGCCCCGACGGCGACACCGTCGGTGCCGACGGCCTGGAGCTGGACGTCGAAGTCGGTGGCGTCGGTGCTGCCGCTGGCATCGGCGAGCGCGTCGGCGGAGTAGGCGAGCAGGTACCGGCCCTCCGCGGGGTCCCAGGCGAGGGCCGGGTCGATGGCGTCCCGGCTGCCGTCGGCGGCGGCGCCGATCGAGGCCAGCGTCATCGTCTGCCCGATCGTCGCGCCGGTCTCGGCGTCGACGAAGCGGCCGAGGATCTCGTACTTGAGGCCGGCAGCGCCGCGGGCGCCGTCGGTGACCCGGGCGCCGCTCCACGCCACCAGGTAGCGGTGCTGTCCGGGGTCGTAAGCGGCGGTGGTCGCGCCGACGCCGCCGGCGACGTCCTGGCTGGACAGCCGGGTCTCGGCGGTGCCGATCGGACCGGTCTCCGGCACGGCTGCAGTGGCCGGCGCGGCGGCGAGCACGGGGAGCGCGACGACGCCGGCTCCGGCGATCGAGGCGGCGAGCAGGAGCCGGCCGGCGAGTCGAGGCGAGTTCATGGCGTGGCTCTCAGTTGCGGGAGGGGAAGATGCCCTGGAGGGCGATCACCCAGGTCAGGGCGAGCGAGGGGGCGCGGTTCTCGTGCGGCTGGCCGGATCCGGCCGACCCGCTCGCGGCGGCCGCCATCGTGGAGCCCGCGGCACCGGAGAACCGGAGGCCGCCGCCGGCGGCCAGCACGGCGCCGGCCGGTGACGACGTCGTCGCCTGGCTGCCGGAGGCGGCCAGCGTATGCGTGTGGCTGGGCAGTTGAGCCGTGAGGAGCGCGACGGCCTCGACGCCGCCGACCTCGCCCAACACGTAGTTGGTGCCGGTGCCGTCGAGCTTTCCGGCGCCGATGGGCGCCCTGCCGCGGAGATCGGGAAGGGCGAAGGTCGTGACGCCGTTGCCGCCGTAGGTGGTGCCGAGGAGAGCGAACAGCGCCTGGTTCTGGTTGATGGGCAGCAGCTGGCCGTTGCACGTCGCCCACCCCTTGGGCGCGAACGAGAAGCCCACGGGCATCAGGCTGCCGAGGATCGGCTCATAGGACATGGCGGGTCTCCATCGGTGCGCGGCTCATCAGTCGAAGGACGGGAAGACGCCCTGGAGGGCGATGCAGAAGTTGAGGACGAGGTAGGGCTGCCGGTTCTGATGAGGCTGGGAGCTGCCGGCCGTGCCGAGGGTGGCGAGGGTGAACCGGCCGGCGGATCCGGTGCGGTAGGCACGAGGCGTCGCCGGCGCCCACACGCTTCCCGTCGCCTGGCCGGTGGCGGCCGTCGCCGACGCGATGGGGACATGCCCGTGCGCAGGCATCTGCTGGGTCGTCAGGGTGACGGTCTCCGACCCCACCCGCTCTCCCAGGGCGTACGGCGACAGACCGGGCCCGGTTCCCGCGCTGACCGGCTCTCGGCCGCGCAGGTCGGGCAGTCCGAACGTCGTCGTCCCGTTGCCGCCGTAGGCCGTGCCGAGGAGGGCGAAGAGGGCGGTGTTCTGCTGGATGGGCATGACCTGCCCTTCGCAGAGCGCCCACCCGTAGGGGGCGAAGCCGCCGCCGAACACGCCGATCTCACCGATGTAGGGCTCGATGTCCACCGGCTCACTCCTGACTCGGGAAGATGCCGAACGCGGCGATGATGAAGTGCACCGCGAGCCGGGGGGACAGGTTGTCGTGCGGCTGAGAGCCACCGGCCGAGGAGACGGCGTCGGCCGCCATCGAGACGCTGCCGGTGGCCGCGTAGCCGCTGCCGGTGGGGAGCGTCGCCGGCACCGCTCCGACCGGGGACGTCGACGTCGCCAGTCCGGCCGAGGCGGGCACCGAGTGGGTGTGGACCGGCAGCTGGCTCGGGGTCACGGTGACCTGCTCGACGCCCCACTGCTGCCCCGGTGGGTAGTCGCTCAGGCCGGGCCCCCGGCCAAAGTGGATCGGCACGCGGCCGCGGAGGTCGGGAACGGCGAAGGTGCTCTGCCCGTCGCCGCCGTAGGTCGTGCCGAGGAGGGTGTAGAGCACATCGTACTCGGCGATCGACTTCAGCGATCCGTCGCAGGCGAGCCACCCGCTGGGGGTGCGACCGAAGCCCACCATCCGGATCTCTCCGACATGCTCGTTCGACATCAGGCGGCGGGTCCTTCCATGCGGTTGAAGGTCGCGCCGAGGCGGCGACCGTCGGCGTCCGGGACGAGGAAGACCGGTTGGGCCGCGAAGCCACGGCGCTCGAGCTCGTAGGTGTCCTGGGCGAGCTCGGAGTCGGACTCGAACAGCAGCACGAAGCTGTCGGGGTCGTCGGCGAGTCCGTCGCCGGCGAGATCGGCGATCTCGGCGAGGGTCACCTCGGCCCTGCCGCCCTTGCCACTCGACGACGTCACGGTGAACGTGGAGCCCACGTGCGGCTGGAAGCTGGCCCGATTCAGTGGGCCCGGTGCTCCGGCGGCGAACGGGCCCGGGAGCTCCTTGAGCGCGACCGGCGCGGCCGCGACCAGGCAGGTGAGTCCTGCGGTGACCACGACGGTGCGCCGGCTGGCCGAGGTGGCCGCGAGACCACCCCGCGGCCGGTCGGTGTCGACGGGAGTCATGACTGCTCCTGGTTGAAGGCGGCGTGGTAGACGGTGCGGGTGCCATCGGAGGCCGACGGCACCACCATGAGCCAGTCCTCGTGGCCGTTTGGGAACCGCAGGCGATAGCTGCCCTGCTCGAGCGCCGCGTCGGCGGGTCCGGTGAGGTCGACGGAGTAGGAGACCCAGCCGCCGGCGACCTTCGCCTCGCTGGGCTGCCCGAGCCGCAGGGTCAGGGCCGCCACGCCGTCGTCGGTGAGCACCTCGACGTCGGAGCCGGCGGCGGCGGTGAGGAAGGCGTGGTCGATCCTCACGGGAGCACTCGTGTCATGGGCATCCTTCGACGCAGACCAGGAGGTCGGCCAAGAGGGTGTGGGGGGTGCCTCGTCCGAGTGCGAGGGTGCTGGTCGAGCACGCTCAGGCTGGCACATCGGCCCGCCGCACCGCGGCCGAATCGGGACGTTCGACCCGGGAGGTCTAGACCAGCTTGGAGGGTGCTCGAGGGCGGCCGGGCGGTGACGCGGCTCGACCTCGTCGTTGGCCCCAACGGAGCCGGCAAGTCGACGGTCGTCGATCAGATCCTCCTGCCCAACCTGCCGCATCAGGCGTTCGTGAACGCCGACGAGATCGCCAAGCTCTACTGGCCCGATGAAGAGGTCGAGAAGTCGCTGGTCGCCGCGCGCCTCGCCGCGGTGCTCCGCACGGCGTTCATCGCCCTGGAAGAGCCATCGTCGCCGAGACCGTCTTCTCCCACCCCTCGAAGCTCGACCTGGTCCGTGCGGCGATCGCCGCCGGCTACCGCGTCCATCTCCATGTGCTGATGCTTCCCGTGGACGACGCCGTAGCACGGGTCGCGAAGCGGGTGAGCCAGGGCGGGCACGCCGTGCCCGAGGCCTAGGTCCGCGGCCGTTACCAGCGGCTGTGGCCGAACGTCGTCGACGCGATTCGCCTGTGCGACACCGCCGGCGTCTACGACAACACCGGCCGACGACCGACGCTCGTGGGTCGCGCCGGCGGCGGCCTCGCCCACGGCGCGACCGCCTGGCCGGCGTGGGCGCCGCCAGCGTTGGTCGAGTACCTGCGGTGAGGTCGTGGTGGCCTGGGGCGATGCTGGCATTGCGCGGTGGCGCGTGAGTCAGGTGCGGCTCGACCAGGCCCGGTCGAGGAGCCCGGACGGCGGCGTCGGCAGGTCTGCCGGGAGCCCGGCTCCTTCGGCCAGGCGCTGGGCCAGGTCGACGACGACGGCGGTCGCGGCGGTCGAGAGCCAGCTTCCGACCGATACCCGGCGGACTCCGACCGACCGCAGGTCGTCCACCGACGGCCCGCCCGGGAAGGCCAGCACGTTGATCGCCGCACCGGTCTCAGTCACCAGCCCTCGATGGTCGGCAGGTCGCGCGGCCCGGGCGCGTAGAGACAGCCGGCACCGGCGTCGCGGTAGGCGACGAGACGCGCGAGGGTCTCCCCGACGTCGGCCAGACCGTAGAGCAGCGCCTCGCACCGGGCGGTGAGCACGACGTCGTGAGCGTGCGCCGCCTCGGCTGCCGCCTGGACCCGCTCGGTCGCCAGCGCGGCGTCGTACAGCGCCTTCGTCCGTGGGTCGAAGTCCTCGATGGAGACCCCGGCCGCGCCGGCGTCGGCGAGGCGGCGCACCGTCCGGGCGACGTCTTCGGGAGAGTCGGCGTAGCCGTTCTCGGCGTCGACACCGACCGGCACCGCGACCGCCGAGGTCAGCTCCTCCACGTGGCGCACCACCTCGTCGAGCGTCACCGACTGGTCGCGGCGGCCCAGGGTGGCCGCGAAGCCGGCACTCGTGGTGGCCACCGCGGCGAAACCCATCGCCTCGAACAGGCGGGCCTCTCCGACGTCACGCGGGTTCGGCAGGACGAAGGTTCCAGCGGCATGCAGCTCCGCGAATCTGGTCACCTCGCCGACGGTAGAAGGTCGGGGTCGAAGGGGCTAGCGAAGAACGGACATCACGATGCCGCCGACTGCCGCCGACTGCCGCCGACTGCCGCCGACTGCCGCCCAGGACCGTCCCGGACGGCGCCGGCCATCAGGCTCGTCGGCGCGCGGCGAAGGCCGCCTGCTTGGACCGATTGCCGCACACGGCCATCTGGCACCAGCGACGGCGCCCTGAGCTGTTGAGGAAGAGCCACCCGCAGTCCTCGCCCGGACACACCCCGACCGCCGGGCGCCGGTCGTCGACGAGCAGGTCGCCGGCGGCGACCAGGAAGACATCGAGCGGGTCCGCGAGAGTCGGCGAACCGCCGAAGTGCCAGCGGGGCGGCGAGGCGGCGAGGTCGAGCCGCTGGCGAGCTCGGGCCTCCCCGATCGCCGAGGCGAGCCGCTTCTGTGCCGGCTTGGTGACGGCACCGGTGAGGCACCCGTAGAGGTCGGCGCGGAGGGCTCGAGTTCTCGCCAGGACGGCGTCGGCCTCCTCCTGTTCGCGCGCTGCCCGTCTGCGAAGGGTGGCGGCGGTGCCGTCTTCGATCAGGCCGGAGGTCAGCGCCAGGACGACGAGCACGTCGTACGAGCGCAGGTAGTCCCCGCGTCCGGCTGGCGCGTTCCTCCAGCCGGCGAGTGAGTTGCACAGTTCCAGCGCCGGGTGGCCGCTGAGCTGTGTGGGCAGGCGAACGCCGTCGACCTCGACCGCCCAGGGGGTTGACATGACGACGATTCAACCAGTTCTATCGAATAACCGGTTAGCAATCTATAAGCGGTTAGGAGACGACATGCGGTTCTCACGAGGTGTGGCGGCGACAGCGGTGCTGGGGGCCGTCGCCGCGGGCGTGGCCCAGAGCGCCCCCGCACAAGCGACCGAGCCGTCCACTGGAACCGGGTGGCACTGGGTGCACGAGGACTCTCAGCCGTTCGTCGAAGGCGAGCTCACCTATCCGGCGAGCCGATACTGCGGCACGTTCGACCTCAAGGCATCCCCGGTGCGCCAGGACATTCGCAGCAGAGTGCTGTCCCGGTGGGACAACGGCACCGCGAAGGACACCTACTACACCGGTCCGCTCCGCGTCCGGGTCCAGAACGCGACGACCGGGAAGTCGCGCACCGTCGACATGGGCGGCGACGCGGTGGAGTCCGACGACCCGTCCGGTGCCATGCGGACCTATCAGATGATCGGGCCCGTCGGCTTCGGGATGCCGATCGGCACCTCGTCCGGCCTCCCATCCGGCGTGTACGTGCTCGACGGCTATCACGTCGCCCGATTCGACGCCGACGGCAGCCGCAGCCTCGCGGTCTCGATCGGCAAGGAGACGAACCTCTGCGATCTCCTGCGCTGATCCGGGCCGGAAGATACGGCCGCATCGGAGGACAGCGAGAGCGTGCGGCGGCCGAACGCTGATTCGCGTCAGGCAGCCCCCACTACCCTGCTGGCACGACCCCGCCCTGGTATCGCCGCACCCCGCAGGAGAGCCACCGCATGCGCACCTTCACCCTCGTCGAGGGCACCTCCGACAAGTTCTGGCACATCGACGTGGCCAATGCCGACGTCACGGTGCACTACGGACGGGCCGGGACGAAGGGGCAGACCAAGACGACCTCCTACGCGGACGCGGCCGAGGCCCAGAAGCAGGCGGACAAGCAGATCGCGGCGAAGGTGAAGAAGGGCTACGTCGAAGGTGCCTCGGGCGGCTCACTCACTCCCGCGACCCCGGCCCCCGCACCGGCCCCCGCACCGGCCGCGGCTCCCGCGGGTCCTCCGGCGCCGGCTGCCACCACCTCGACCGCGCCGGCCACGACGTCGGTCACCGAGCCGGCCACCCGTTCTTCCAGTGCCGACGACGGCGATTGGGGGCCCGACGGACTCGGCCTGCAGATTCCGCGGGTCGTCGCAGCCGCCTTTCCCGGCGGGACGCCGGTCGACCCGGAGCCCGACGACCTTCCCTTCTCGACGGCCGACGAGGCCGCGTGGTGTCGCGCGCACGCCCTTCGCAGCGACAACTACTTCCACCGCCAGAGCTTCGGGCCACTGCGGGTGGACGGCGTGCCCGCTCCCGAGCGAGCCCGCTGGTGGAACCGGTTCGCGCAGGGGCGCAGCGACCTGATGTACGACCGTGCCAAGCCGCTGCCGCTGGCACAACGGATCGCCTTCGCCGGTGACCCCACCGCCGGCCCCGACAGCGACACCGAGCCGCTCGGCACCGTGGGGGACACCGACCCCTGGATGGTGCTCGCCTCGCGGCTGGCCCTCACCGACCCCGCGGCGACGCTGGCAAGCTCGGGATACGCCAACGACCCCGGCATGCTCGCCGCCCGCTACGTCCCCGCGCTCCGGGCGCTGGTGCTCCCCCACCTCCAGCCTGGTGATCTCGAGTCCTGGCGCGGACCGTGCGTGAGCACCACTCCCAGGTCTCTGTACGACACGTCCCCGGGCGACTATCAGGAGCTGGTCCGCAGCGCCCTGGTCGGCTCGCCCGAGGAGCACCTGGAGCTGGTGCGGGCCACGGTCGCCTCGGGGATCCTCAACGTCGGCGTCCTCGAATCGGCCCTCTTCGCGGTGGACTCACCCTCCGAGCGGTCCGGGCTGCTGCGCGCCTCGGGTCTGCTGCCGACCGGTGCGGTCTCGATGCGCAACTGGCTATGGCTGATCGGGGCGGAAGCGCTTGAGTTCGTCTCCGCCGGGATCAACCAGGAGTACTTCGACAAGGTGGAGGCCGAGAGCGTGATGGGGGTGCTGACCGCGCTCGTCCACGGCCCGGCCGCCGTCTCGACCATGGCCGAACTCGTCCAGGACCACCGGGTCGGGGGGATCGCTCGGGCCTGGCTGGTCTCTCACCCCAGGGCACTGGCCGCCAGCGACGCCGGATTCACCGGAGCCCAGCGCAGCCTCCTGAACGGGGTGGTCCGCGAGTCGCTCGGCGCGGACCCGAACGGGTTCCCCGACGACATCCACAACCCGACCGTGGCGGCGATCGTGGCCGAGCTTCGCGCCGAGGCGGACCTGCCCGTCTACGGCACCGACGCGCCCCTCCCGGCCTGGTGGGACGAGGCTGCGGCGGCGGAGGAGCAGACGCCGGTCGCCGAGGGCAAGATCAAGATCCCGGCCAAGCTGCCGACGGCGGCCCTTCCCCCCGTCGTGATCGACCAGATCCGGCTCACCGACGACATGGTGCAGGCGCTGCTGTGGTCGGCCGTGCGCGGCGCCAACGACGCGGCGCTGAACCCTCGCCCGCTGGTCGCCGCCGCACGGGAGGCGATGAGCACTCGCGACCGGGACGCCGTCGGCACCGGGCTGCTCGACGTCTACCTGGCCGCCGGCGGCAAGTCCGCCGACCGGGCGCTCTTCCTCGCGGCCGGCTACCTGGGGTCCGACGGGTTCGCCCACACCCTGGCCCCGCTGGTGCGCGAGTGGCCCGGCCAGTCGCAGCACCAACGCGCCGTCCTCGGCCTCGACGTCCTCGCCGCCACCGGCACCTCGACCGCGCTGCAGGCCATCTCCGGGATCGCCAACAAGTCCAAGTTCAAGGGGGTGCAGAAGGCCGCCCAGGAGTCGCTGGCCAAGCTGGCCGCGATCCAGGGCCTGACCGTGGGCCAGCTGGAGGATCGCGTGGTGCCCGACGGCGGCCTCGACGAGCGGGGCCAGCGGATCTTCGACTACGGGCCCCGTCGCTTCCGAGCCTCGCTCTCGCCGCAGGGGAAGGCGGTGATCCGCGACCTCGACGACGAGGGGCGTCCGACCGGCAAGCCGCGCACGAGCCTGCCGGCGGCCAATAGCAAGGACGACGCCGGCCTGGCGGCCGCGGCCAAGGCCGACTTCACCGTGTTCCGCAAGCAGCTGACGGAGCTGGCGAAGATCCAGACCGCTCGGCTCGAACGGGCGATGGTGACCGGGCGCACCTGGGATGCCGCGGAGCACGCCGAGCTGCTGGTCTCCCACCCGGTGCTGAACTCCCTGATCCGCCCGCTGGTCTGGGGCGTGCTGCGCGAGGGCCGGCGGGTGGCGCTGGTGCGGGTGACCGAGGAACGCGACTACGTGACGGTCGACGACGAGCCGTACGAGGTGCCCGCTGACGCCGTCCTCACGCTCGCGCACCCGGTCGGGCTGTCGGCCGAGGAGCTGGAGTCGTGGCGCACCCACCTGGTCGACTACGAGCTGATCGCGCCGATCGAGCAGCTCGACCGAGCAGTCTTCGCTCTCGAGCCCGACCAGGCCGGCGACATCCATCTCGCCGGTCTGCCCACCGGGTCGATCAACCCCGGCGGACTCGCCAGCACCCTCGAGCGCCTCGGCTGGCGCCGCGGGAACCCGGCCGACGCCGGAGTGGTCAACTTCCTCTACCTGCCCTTCGAGACCCTGGGCGTGGCCGTGGTGATCGGGATCGAGCCGGGTCTGTGGTCGGGCATGGTCTACGAGTCGGGCGAGCAGCAGGTCCAGCAGGTGCTGATCGGGCCGGTCGAACAGCCCGCGGACCTCTGGTACGTCGAAGACCGCGGCCAGACCTGGTTCGACTGGACGACCGCCGACCCTGTCGTGGTCTCCGAGACCCGGCGCAGCCTGGCCGCCTTGTCGGAGAAGATGACGTGAGCCGGCCGACCCCGGACCCGGCGGTGGACGTCGACGTCACCGATCTGCAACGGCCCACCGCCGAGGCACTGCACGCCGCCGAGCTCCACGCGCTCGCCGAGCGTGACCGAGCCCAGGGTGCGCAGGTGCCCGAGGGCTGGCGGCTCTCGCCGCGCGCGGTGGTCGACTTCGTCATCGGCGACCCGGCGTCGGGGATCACCACGAAGTTCGTGGGCGAGCGCTCGTTCGTCGAGCGGTGCGTGGTGGCTCTGGCCACCCAGCGGGGGCTGATGCTGATCGGCGAGCCGGGTACCGCGAAGTCCTACCTCTCCGAGCTGCTGGCCGCGGCCGTGTCCGGTGACTCCACCCTGACCGTTCAGGGATCGGCGGCGACCACCGACGACGCCATCAAGTACTCCTGGAACTACGCACTGCTCCTGGACCGCGGACCCTCGCTGGAGGCGCTGGTGCCGGCTCCGGTGCATCGGGGGATGAGTGCGGGGCAGGTGGTGCGCTTCGAGGAGATCACCCGCTGTCCCATCGAGGTGCAGGACTCCCTGCTCTCGGTGCTCTCCGACCGGGTGCTGACCGTGCCCGAGCTCGCCGGTCCCGACCGGGTGCTGCACGCGCGCAAGGGCTTCTCGGTGATCGCCACCGCCAACACCAGGGACCGCGGCGTCAACGAGATGAGTGCCGCACTCAAGCGCCGGTTCAACTTCGAGACCGTCCGGCCCATCGCCGACCCGGACCGCGAGGCCGCCCTGGTCAGGGAGCAGGCCGACGCCGTCCTCGCAGCCGCCGGCCTCGACGTGCGGATGCCGGTCGACCTGACCGAGGTCCTGGTGGCCGCCTTCTCCGAGCTGCGCACCGGCCGTGCCGCCGACGGGACGCCGATCGACCAGCTCTCGACGGCGATGTCGACCGCCGAGGCGGTGGCGGTGGCGATCACCACCGGTCTGCGCTCGGCCTGGTTCGGCAGCGGCGAGCCGAACGGCGCCGACCTGGTCGAGTCGCTGGCCGGCACCGCGCTCAAGGACGAGACCGACGACCTGGCCCGGCTGCGGACCTACTTCAACCGCGCGGTCAAGGGCCGCCCGGGACGCTGGCAGGAGATCTATGCCGCCCGCAGCCGCATCCTCGACTGATCGGGCCGAACGGATCTGCTGGGTCCCGGTCCGCCATCACTCACCGGCCGCGGCGCGGGTCGTCGGCGAGCTGATCGCGACCCGGCGCCCCGACGCCGTCCTCGTGGAGGGGCCGGCCGACTACCGCGACCTCGACCAGCTGCTGCTCGGCCATTCCCTGCCGATCGCGATCCTGAGCTGGCTGCGCTACGTCGGGCCGGACGGCGCCGACCACCAGGCGCACGCCCTCTACCCGCTCACCTCGTTCTCCCCTGAGTGGCAGGCCATCGAGTGCGGCACCGCCGCCGGCGCGCGGGTGGAGTTCATCGATCTGCCGTGGAGCGCCTCGCACGCCCTACGGATGCGCTCCGGAGCGGGTGATCTCGGTGACGACGTCGCGGCACCGGCGGTCCGCGATGCCGAGCCGGGACGTCGGTTCTTCGAGACCCTCGCGGGCTATGTCGGCCGCGAGGACATGTCGGCGGTCTGGGACGAGTTCTTCGAGATCGACCCGACGTTGAGCACCGACGACTACCTGCGACGCGCCGAGATCCTGGGCACCGGCCTGCGTGAGTCCTCCCCCGTGGCCGACGACGCAGAGAACCGGGCCCGCGAGGCCCACATGGCCGCGCGCATCCGCGCCGTCCTGGCCGAGACCACCGGCCCGGTGCTCGTGGTCGTCGGGGCCTTCCACGTCGCCGGGCTGCGACGTCTGGTGGACACCGCCACGCCACCCGCCGTCGCGGCGGACGCCGCCGCCCCACTCCCCGGGCAGGTCACCGGGCACGGCCTGGTGCCCACGTCGTACGTCACCCTCGACCAGGACGCCGGCTACCTGGCCGGCCAGCCCACGCCCGGCTTCTACGAGCGAGTCTTCGAGGACGCCGCCGGGGCGAGGCCCGGCCCGGCGGCCGACTCGGCCCTGGTGAACGGGCTCCTCGCCGACGCCGTCGCGGCGCTGCGCCGGCACCGGATCAGCGTGTCCGCCGCCGACCTGATCGCCGCCCTGACCACCGCACGGGGCCTCCAGCAGCTCCGCGGGCACGCGCGGCTGTGGCGCGACGACCTGGTGGACGGCATCGCCGCCGCGGTGGTGAAAGACGACCTCGGGGCCGACCGGGACACCGAGCACCCGATGCTGCGCGAGGTGCGCCTGGCGATGCGGGGTGACCGGGCCGGCCGCCTGGCCGCCGCGACCGCCCAGCCTCCGCTGGTGGACGAGGCGCGCACCCGCTGGGCCGAGCTCGAGCTGCCTCGGGAGCGCACCGTCTCGCCGGTGTCGCTCGACCTTCAGGTGCACCGCGACCGTGAGCGCAGCCGACTCCTGCATGCACTACGCATCCTCGAGGTTCCCGCGGCCGAACTGCGCCTCGACGGTGGTCTGGTCACCGGCAGGAGCGGCGGCACCTCGCGCAGCGTGGTGACCGGCCGCGAGGGCTGGGCGGTGCGGTGGCACGAGGGTGTGGAGACCGCGCTGATCCTGGCCAGCCGCTGGGGCGGGAGCCTGCACCAGGCCGTGGCGGCGCGGCTGGAGCACCGCGTCCTGTCCGAGCGTGATCCCGGGCGGTTGGCCGAAGTGCTCGTCGAGTCGGTGGCCGCCGGGATCGACGACGTGACCGGTCGCCTCGGAACGGCGCTCGGCGCCACGCTGGGCGCCAGCCGCGACCTGCCTGCCCTGGGCGCCGCCCTCGACGCGTTGGTACGCCTGGTGCACTACGACACCTGGGCCGGCGCCGTCGGTCGCACCGACCTCGAGCACTTGCTCCGGCTCGCCTTCGACCAGGGCGTGCAGGTGCTCGCCACCCTCCCCCCGCAACCGGCCGGACCCGACGTCGGCGACCTCACCTCCGCGTTGCGGACGCTGGCCGAGACCGCGACCACCCTCGCGCCGCGGGTGGATCTCGACGTCGTCGGCTTGGCCCGCGCGTTCCAGGCCCAGGCGACGCCCCGTCCCGGCGTGGCTCCCCACGCGCCCGAGGTGCGGGGTGGCCTGGTCGGCGCCGACTGGCTGCTCACCGGCGACGCGGACGCCGCGGTCGAGGCCACGGTGGGCGATCCGGCCGAGGTCGGCGAGTTCTATGTCGGGCTGATGGCGGTCGCCGGGCACCTGGCGATCGCCGCGCCGCGGATCTTCGACGCGGCCGACCAGGCACTGGCGCACTGGTCCGAGGAGTCCTTCCTGGCCGCGCTGCCCGATCTGCGCCGCGCGATGGGCACGCTCAACGGACGCGAACGAGGAGCGCTGCTCACCCACCTCACCGGGACCGCGCAGCTGCCGCGCTGGAGCGTCGACGCGGCCACCGCCGTGCAGCTGGCCGGACGCGAGTCCGCGCTGTGGAACCTCGTCGAGCGACATGTCGGACCGCTCGGCGCGACCAGCCCGACCGGACCGCCGTCATGACCCTCGACGACGAACGCCGCGCGCGGTGGCGGCTGGTGCTGGGACGCAGCAGCGAGGCCGAACTCGGCCCTCTGACGGGCACCGACGCCGACATGGACCGCGCCTTGGGCTTCCTCTACGACCGCTCCGGAGCCGCCGGGGACGGCGACGGCGACCGTGCGGGCGACCCGGACGCATCCAGCGTGCTCAGCACGACCGAGTGGCTCAGCGAGGTCCACCGGCTCTTCCCGACGTCGGTGGCCGACAAGATCACCGCCGACGCACTCGATCGCTACGGACTCACCGAGATCGTCACCGATCCGCACGCCCTGGCCACAGCGACGCCCAACGTCTCCCTGCTCAAGGCGATCTTGGCAACCAAGCACCTGATGAGCCCCGAGGTGCTGGCGCAGGCGCGCAAGATCGTCGCGGACGTCGTGCGCGAGCTGATGCGCACCCTGGCCCGCCCGGTCACCTCGCCGTTCTCCGGGCGCCGGGACCCGCGCCGGCGCAGCCGTCAGCCGATCGCGGCCAACTTCGACGCTCAGGGCACCATCCGCGCCAACCTGCGACACGTCGACCGGCGCGACGGCAGAAGGCGGCTGGTGATCGCCCAGCCGCTGTTCAACACCCGGGTGCGCCTGCACCAGAACCGGTGGCAGGTCGTGGTCGCGGTCGACCAGTCGGGGTCGATGGCCGACTCGGTGATCCACGCCTCGGTCACCGCCGCGATCTTCCACGGGCTCGACGTGATGCGCACGCACCTGGTCGTCTTCGACACCGAGGTGGTCGACCTGACCGGCGAGGCCGGCGACCCGGTCGAGGTGCTGATGCGGGTGCAACTGGGCGGCGGCACCCTGATCGGCAAGGCGGTCGCCTACTGTCGCGGGCTGCTGGACAACCCACGCCGCTCGATCGTCGTGGTGATCAGCGACTTCCACGAGGGCGATGACCCTCGTCTGCTGCTCGACACCGTCGCGAAGATGGTGGCCGACGGCGTCCGGGTGCTGTGTCTGCCCGCCCTCGACACCAGAGGCCAGGCGGCCTACGACCGGTCGCTGGCCGAGGCCCTGGCCGCCCAGGGGGCCGATGTCGGCGTGATGACGCCCGATCAGCTCGCCGCGTGGGTGGCGGAGGTGGTCGGGTGATTCGGCCGAATCAGCAGGGTGCCCCGGCGCCGGGGCCTCGGCCCGACCTGCTCCTCCTGACCACTCAGGTCCTGGCGGAGCTGACCAATGTCGGCACGGTGCGGCGCGCCGCCAAGGACCTCGACCAGGGACTCACCGTGGACTGGGCGAGCGACGGCGAGACCCTGGTGGCCCGGCGCTCCGACGACGTCGTGTGCCGCCTGGGCGCCGGGCACTTCGACACGTGGGAGTGCAGCTGTCCGGCCATGCAGCGCTGCCGCCATCTGGTCGGGGCGGTGCTCGCGTGGCAGCGCGACGCCGCCGAAATCCCGGCGGATGCCACGGCTCCTGATCCGGCACACGACGACCCTCCTCCATCGCCGGAGTCCGGCACCGGCCCGGAGCAGCTCTTCTCCGCTCGGGTTCGGCGCGAGGGTGACCGGTTGGCCGACCAGCTGGTGGCCCGGGTGACGACCGCACCCCGGCTCGTGGTCCGGCTGCACCTGCCGATGGAGATCAGCGTGCGCTTCCCGGTGGGCGAGGACCCCCGCTTCGCCCGGTGCGAGTGCGGCACCCCCGCCTGCCTGCACCTCTACCTGGCGCTGCGGGCCCGCGACCTGCTGCCCGCCGGCGCGACGGGTGCCCTGGTGCGGGCCGATCCCGCCGACGTCCGGTCGCACCCGGCGATCGCAGCCGCGGCGGCCGAGCACCCGCAGTGGCGCTCCTGGCTCGCTCAGCTCCTCGACTCGGGGACCGGGGCGGCAGGAGCCCTGATCAGCGGCGCGGTGCGACTGGCCAGCCGGTGGGAGGACTCCGGGCTACGGCATCCGGCGGCGGCCCTGCGCGAGATCGCCGAGCAACTCGAGCATGCCCACGGTCGCGACAGCCAGCTCTCCCCCGAGAGGGTCGTCGAACTGATCGGCGAGGTCGAGGCCCGGCTGCGGACGTTGATCCGTGCCGGCGATGATGGGCCGGACGAGGTTCAGCCGGTCCCGGCGGGCATCGTGGCCGGCGTCGCGGACACGGAGGTGTCCGGTGGCGGCGTCCGGCTGCTCGGGATCGGCGCGGAGCACCGGCACGTGGGCGGCTGGAACGCCCTGGGCGTCTTCCTCCTCGACATCCGCACCGGGGCGGTGTCGGTGCTGAGCGTCGAGCGCGAGGACACCGAGGACCGCACCTGGACGGCCGCGGATCTCGGCGTGCTCCGGGTCGGCGCCACCCCGCTCGCCGAGTGGGCGGCCGGCAGCGCCATGCTCGGCAGAGGCCGGCGACGCGGCGAGCGGCTGATCCTGGGGCGGCAGCGGGTCAGCGTGGCTCCGGCGGCACGCCTGGATCTCGACGCGACCGCGGCGGTGCTGCCCAGCGACCTGAGCGAGGTGGCCGCCACCCTGCCCGACCTCCCCGCTCCGCTCGGGCCGCGGCGGCGCAGCGACGGCGTGACCGTGGGCCGGATCGGGCACGTCGCCGACGTCTCCCTGGATCCGGCCACCTCGACGGTGGCCGCCACGGTGCTCGACCACGCCGGCCATGCCGCGGCGCTGCGGGCGGTCTGGTCTGGCCGCAACCAGTCCGGCGTCCTGGCGCTGCATGCCCTGCTGACGGACTGCGCCGAGGGCGCCGCCGAGCCGGTCGCGGTGGCCGGGCGCTGGCGCCGCGGCGAATCGGGCCTGAGCCTGGAGCCGACCGCGTTCTGGACCGCGGACGGCGTCCTCCTGCCGCAGCTGCACCACCAGGTCGGCCTGACGACGAGCCGGCTCCCGCCGCTGCCCGGCAGCGGCGTCGATCCCTGGTCAGCGCTGTGGGGCGAGACGGCCGAGGCCGTGGGCCGGCTGCTCGTGCTCGGCGTCCGGCGCGGGGCGGCGCGGGTCGATCCGGAGCTGCGTGCGCTCGCCGCCCGGGCCGACGGCGTCGGCCTGCAGCGCCTGGCCGGGGCGCTGGGCGCCGTCGTGCCGGAGCCCGCCTCCGCAGGGCACCGTGTCGAGGCCCTGGCCGACCTGTGTGTGCTGGTCGCGTTCGCGCAGTGACCGCAGCCGGGACGTCATCGTCGGGTCGAGCGAAGCCGAGGAATGACAGCCCGGGGGGTGATGCGGGGGGACATGCTCAGCCCGAGCGGTAGGTCCACATCCGGATCCCGCCGCCGACGTCGTCGCTGAGGATCAGCCCCGGGGCGAACAGCGCGCCGTAGGTGACCGACACCTCCCGCGATCGGGCCGTTCCCGTGCGGTCGACGGCGATCAGCCGTTGCCCGCCGTCGTCGATCGAACGCCAGATGTAATCGCCGTCGGCCCACTCGACGCCCTCACCGACCGCACGCTCACTGCGGCGCCACACCCCGTCCGGTCCGACCGTCGCCACCGTGCTGAGGCAGCACCGGCCCTCTTCCAGGCGCGGCCCGTCACTCACGCCGTACGACCCTTCGGCGCCCGTCGCCACCAGCGCGTGCCCGGTCGATCCGGTGATCTCCTCGCCGTCGTCGAGCCCGAAGAACCTGTCGCCGGAATGACCGATGCCGTCCTCCGCGCTGCCCGACAGGCGGATCAGCGGGCCGACCGGCAGCTCGGGGTTCGTCCACAACACCTTGCCGGTCCGTGCGTCCCGGCCCTGCAGCGCTCCCGCCGTCGCCTCGTCGTCGGGGTCGTCGATCGCCTGGGCCAGCACCAGTCCGTCGGTCGCGCGGGTGACCCATGCGCCCGACCTCTCCCACAGACGCTTGCCCGTGGCGGCGTCGTACCCCTGGATGAGTGCGTCCTCGCCGCGAGCATCGACCAGGTTCACCACCACCGTGTCACCAGCGACCTCGATCTCGTCGACGCCGAAGGGCAGGCGGGGAGCGAGCTCGGACGCGGGTGCCGCGGGCAGCAGGGGCACGCTCCACCGCACGGTGCCCGTACGCGCGTCCACCGCATGGAGAGCCTGGCCGTGCTCCTCGAGGCGAGGATCGATGCCGCACGCCTTCGAGTTGCGCTCGCAGCCGTCCAGAGAGGACTTGCCGACCAGTGCTCCCGACGCCGGCACCGCTGCCCACGGGCCGTCGATCCGGACCTCGCCGAGCGGGGAGGCGATGCTGTCGCCGGACCGGCGCTGCCACAGCACTCGCCCGGAGGCGAGATCCACCGCCCTGGTCAGGTCGTGCCGGTCGTTGTGACCGGCGAGCACAGCCACGCCGCCGATCCGCTCGACGCGATCCACGTCCTCGACGCCACGCCCGACGCCGGCGTCGAGGGGCACCTCTCGCAGCACCAG
This sequence comes from Nocardioides epinepheli, assembly GCF_037936805.1. Lineage (NCBI taxonomy): Bacteria > Bacillati > Actinomycetota > Actinomycetes > Propionibacteriales > Nocardioidaceae > Nocardioides > Nocardioides epinepheli. The sequence goes on from NZ_JBBMMC010000022.1 coordinate 44,722, forward strand.
GTCGGGTGCTGCCGGCCCGTCGTACACGGGCCAGCCGGCCGCCTCGGCGGTCGGGCTGGGCGCGGGGTCGCGATCCTCGGTGTCGGCCGAGGTGCAACCGACGCTCAGGCTCAGCAGCGCGGCACCCGTGGCGATCCGGGCCGCCGAAGGCAGTCGCATGGCGGCCTCTTTCCCTGCCTCGTCTGCACCAAACGACGCGCGATGCCAGAGTCACGTCGTCGGCCCCGCGGAGCTCAGTGCATCGGAGCCTGACGCGCCCGGTGACGGCGTACTGCGGCGCGATTGGCGCAGCGGACGCTGCAGTATCGCTGCCGCCCGTTGCGGGTCACATCGGCCACCACGTTCTGGCAGGGATCGCCCGGGTCGTTGCCTGCGTCGCATCGACCGAGGCGATGCATGCCCCGGTTGGTCAGGTGCAGAGCGGTGCCGACGCTGATCACGGACCGCAGGATGTAGGGCAGGCTCAGGTCGGCGTTGCGGTAGTGCAGATGCCAGCCCTCGTCGTCGTGATCGGTGAGCTGGGGATAGGCGGCGACGTCTGCCAAGAACTCGTTGAGGAGCATGGCGCGCTGCTCGGCGGCGTCCTCGTCGACGATCGTGAGCCATCGGTCGATCACGACCCGGACGTCGGCGTGATCGCTCTCCCTCGGCTCCTCGAAAGGCGCCTGCATGTCGAAGGCCCGCGCCCGCTCGACGATCCCGGCGCGGTCGGCCGGCCATTGGTTCGCGAGCGAGGCGGCGAGAAGCACGGCGTACTCCCCGTAAGGGTTGAGATGCACAAGGGCATTACATCAGGCTGGTGTGACACGTCGAGGGAAGGAACAGAAGATGACATTGCAGAGCCTGGGGCTCTCGTGGGGCGCGGCCGGCGGGATGGCGCTGGCTGCCCTGGTGATGGTCCTCACCCCGGGCCCGAACATGGTCTATCTCGTCTCGCGCAGCGTGGCTCAGGGCCGCCGGGCGGGCTTGGTCTCACTGACCGGGACCTGCCTCGGCTTCCTGGTCTACATGACGATGGCGAACCTGGGGCTCGCGGTCGTGTTCGTCGTGGTGCCCTCGCTCTGCATCGGCCTCAAGACGGTGGGGGTGCTCTTCCTTGCGTGGCTCGCCTGGCAGGCGCTCCGGCCCGGCGGGACGGGACTGTTCGAAGCACGATCCTTGGAGGCCGACTCCGGTTGGCGCCTGTTCCGCGTGGGGCTGATCACCAACCTGCTCAACCCGAAGACGGCGGTCATGTATCTCGCCCTGATCCCGCAGTTCATCGACCCCGCCCGCGGCAGCACCACCGCACAGGGGTTCAGCCTGGGGTTGATCCAGATCATCATCAGCATGACCGTCAGTGCCTCGATCGTGGTCGCCGCCGGCTCGATCGCCGGCTTCGTGTCCGCGCGTCCGGCATGGACCAGGTGGCAGCGCCGTCTGACCGGAACCCTGCTCGGTACGGTCGCCGTCCTGCTGGCCCGAGACGTGCCCCAAGCCGCCCGGACCTGACCCTCGCCCGCGACACCGAGCGGCGCTACGGGACGGCGGGTTGGGGATGGAAAGACGTGGGCGCGTCGGGGTCGTGGGGCACGACGACGACCTGGACGTCGTCCTCGTAGACGACTCGGCCCGGATCCTCCGACTCCACCCTTACGCAGCGCACGTCGTGCGCCTCCAGGATCTCGAGATAGCGCGGGACGCGATCCAGCAGATGAGTGGCGCTGGGTTTGAACCACGCTGTCGCCCGGGGGTGCAGTTCCTCGTCGTAGACCGATGGGTCGACGTCACTCGGATCCGGGTACGCGGCGTTGAACCAGTCGTTGCCGGCACGCCAGTCCCGATGCTCGTCACTGCTGAGCTCGCCTGCCCGGCCGAGCATGTTCGTCAGCCCGAACACGCCGGTGTGGACGCCTCGCCTCCCCGGCTCCGGGGACTGGAACCGGATGTACACGGCGGCAATCCCACCACAGTCCAGGTCGGAGGGTTCGCCGGCGGGCCTCAGCGGTCGGGTGTGTACCCGATGGGGGCAGGCTCGCGCGACGAGGCGCGAAGCCTGTCGAAGGCCTTGCTCACCCCGAGGCCGGGGAGGCTCTCAGCGATGGCATGCGCGCACGCATCAGGGGGAGTATCGGTCGTGTCGACGCTGATGTCTCGGTCCTCATGCGCGCACACGACCTGGGACGCGGCCAGCCCGAGAGGCCGATCGCCTCGCGCGCGCTCTCGACGGTCGAGCTCGGCAGCGTCGCAGTGGACCTCGACGAGCGTCACGTCGTAACCGTCCAGGACGTCGAGCAGGTCCCGCAGCCGCCACGGCTCACTGAGCGGGTAGTCCATGATCACGTGGTTGCCGACCGACACCAGGCCGGCGACCGCGCGGTGATAGCCCATGCACGTACGGCGCAGCGTCGCTTCGATCTCCGACTCGCTCTGTGCGGCCGTCTGCTCGATCGAGCGCATCGACCCGAGAGCGTCGACGGGGAACAGGAACCACGGATCCGGGAGCACCTGCTGCAGCGCGCGACCGACGGTGCTCTTGCCGGAGCTGGACACGCCATTGAGGAGGATCACTCTGCCGCGACTCACCACTCCCACCAGGTCAACCTAGCCAGCGGCCGCACGCTCGGACCCGGGTGCGGAACACCCGCGATGCGTGGAGGGGCGTCCGCGTTTCAGCGGTCCTACCGGATCGTGAAGAGATCGAGCTCGGTGCCCCACGCGTCGATGAGGTCGCCACCGATGGTGATGTCGTGCGTGGTGGCGTGCGTGGCGTCCCACGCGCGCACCTCGCGGTCGACGACGGCGAACGTGCGACGCAGCGCAGCCGGATCCCCGGCCAGGATCCGCTCGAGCTCGGGCAGTAAGGCCTCCGCGGACCACTCGGGCACGGCGAGCGGGTGCTCGCGCAGCTCCCAGGCGAGGTACTTGTTGTACGGGCGCACCCGGCCCGCCAGCGTGAAGACGACGTCGAGCAGCCACGGCACCGACTCGACGGCGTCCAACCGTGACTCGAACGCCCGGCCGTCGCGGTCGCTCTTGAGCGATCGGTAGGCGTAGTTCACCGAGCCGTCGAGCCGATCGTGGTCGATCAGGATCGCGCGTTGCTCGGCTGAGTCGACAAGTGCCAGTCGGCGCACCGCGGCGGTGATCCGACCCCCGGCGTCGTCGCGGAGCACCTCGGCGTACGCGTAGGCCCAGCGCCCCCACCATCCGGGCGTGCCGTACGGCGACACGTCCTCCAGGTCCACGATCGCGTCCGGGATCTCGTCGATCGCGGCGCTCTTACGCGGGCGCTCCTCGCCCTGCGCGGCGCGCACCACGAACACGTCGACGTCGGACCGCTCCGTCGCCATCCCTCGCGCCGCGGAGCCACTGAGCACCAGCCCCAGGATCGACGGGTCGTCGCGACGCACCAGCTCGTCGAGAGCGTCCCGGGCTTCGGGCGACAGCATCGACCGATCCTAGTGCGCACGCTCCGCTGTTCTAGCGACTCTGCTTTGGCGAAGGGGCGTCGCTCTCGCCGCCGCTCCCCACGCCGTTCCTGGTCGCTCACCTCGTCGTCGACGTCCTCGCTCGCGAGACCGGCGGCCGTCCCGTCCCAGTAGCCGAGAGACCCGATGTGGGCGCCGTCCAGGCCGCAGTGGATCTTGGCGAGACCCGGCTCGACGGGGGGTCCATGCCAGCCCTCACCGCGGCATGGTCAGGTGGACCCCGGTCAGTGGTGCCAAGTCAGTCTCGCCGGAATCTGAACCACGGACCCGCAGCGCCTACTGCCGCCATGCTCAGCGCGAACCCCGCACCCAGAATGAGGAACACGCGGCCCGGACTCGGAACGAAGATGGCCGCCACCACTCCCGCTACTCCGAGAATCGCGAACGCCCACACGCCGAACTGTGCACGCCGAACCTGGCTTCTGGTTGGCTCCGCGTTCACGCGGCCACGCTATCTGCGACCGACTCTTGGCGTGTGTGGTTGAGTTGATCCGCGCCGCGATTCGTCCCGCCAGACGCAGCCGCCGCCGGAAAGAACACAAGCAGCTGTCGAGATGCAGCCAAGATTGACGAGACCCGCGCGGTGAACTCTGACGACTCCGGCCGACAAGCGCGGGTCCGTCAAAGCGGACATGCCCACTCCTAGTCGTGGCTACGGGTGCGTGCCCAGTCGATCGTCCCTGTCTTCTCCAGCGTCTCGTTCGCTTCGGAGAATGGGCGGCTGTCGAGGAATCCGAGGCGGGCCGAGAATGGCGACGGGTGCGACGACTTGATCACCGTGTGGCGGTCAGCGTCGACCAGATTTTCCTTCTGCTTGGCGTCGTTACCCCACAGCATGAAGACGACGCGGTCGGGCTTGTCGCTGACGGCCTTGATCACCGCATCGGTGAACGTCGCCCACCCCTGGCCCTCCCAGCGCCATCGTCGATGGCGAGCACGATCGCTCTTGGAACCGGCACGCACGGTAAGAGCGGTGTTCAGGAGGAGTACGCCCTGTTCCGCCCACCCTTCGAGACTCCCGTGACCGGGCGCCGCCACCGGCCTGCCCGAAGTCCGCGAAAGGTCGGCCGCGAGCACCTTGTGGATGTTCCTTAGCGACGGTGGCTTCTTTGTGGCATCAGCGGACACCGAGAATGCCAAGCCGTGCGCCTCGCCAGGGTTGGGGTACGGATCCTGACCGAGGATCACGACCTTGACCTTGTCGTATGGCGTGAGCTCGAAGGCCTGGAAGGTCTGCGACGGCGGCGGGTACACGGAGTGCTGCTCGCGCTCTCCGGCGAGGAACTCAAGCAGCTCCTTCCAGTATCGCTTGGCGAGTTCGTGGGCGAGGACCTCGTCCCACCCACCGCCCAGGAGCGCCCCACCTCGATGATGACGGGAGAGTTCGGTCTCCTCACTCGTCATGCTCGTTGCCCGTCGTCAGGTACTCAGTGATTTCCTGCGACGAAAGGTTCTCGCCCGGCGGCGGAAGGAGACCCTGCTCGCGGAGGTTGGCGTACGCCGCTCGGTTTGCCTCGACGAACCTCCGCTCGTACTCCGCGTCCTCGGCAGGGTCCGACGAAACCCGACGTATCGAGCCCGGAGTATTGATCGGCTCATTTGTGCCGTCGGGAAAGTAGTGCTTGGCGTGCATGCCGGGGTGCCGATGCTCGGAGAGGAAGTCGAGGTATACCTGGCCACGCTGGTCCTCGCCCCAGACCCACCCGATGTGCATGCCGCGATGGAAGCTGTGGCCACGATCCCGACCGGCGACGTTGGCTACGTCTACCTTCCGGTAGTCCTCGGGAACCTTCCGAAGAGCGTTCTCTGCGCAGCGCAGTCGATCACCGTTCATGACGGGAGCGTAGGCGAGGGGGCCGACGCAACGTGCACGCCGAACCGACCGAACACCCGCCCGCCTCACGACGTCGCGACGGCAGGCAGAATCCGACCGACCAGGCCCTGGCTGGTGCACGAAGGCGTTGCCGTCGGACACACTGATCGCATGGTGTCGATCTCAGTGGACCGCGCGGCTACTCGCCGCAGGGTCGCGCGACTCCGACGCTACGTAACGCAGCACCTTCTCGCTGACGGCGACTTCCTCTGCACCGACGTCGATAACTGGCGCTGCTCGATCGCGCCCGGGCATCAGTTCCGGGAAGGGATCATGAGCCACGTCGGGCGGCGCTTCGACTGACATGACTTGAATAGACTGATTTGTCGTAGGCAAAGTCAATGATCACCGCATCTCGACACAGCAGCAACAGCACCCGATCAGTGCGCCATGTCGACAAAGCGCGAGTAGTGGCCCTGGAACGCGACGGTGATGTCACGGGTGGCGCCGTTGCGGTGCTTGGCGACGATGAGGTCGGCCTCGCCGGGCCGGGTGGACTCCTTCTCGTAGACGTCGTCGCGGTGCAGGAGGATGACCATGTCGGCGTCCTGCTCGATCGAGCCGGACTCGCGCAGGTCGCTCATCATGGGGCGCTTGTCGCCGCGCTGCTCGGGGCCACGGTTGAGCTGGGAGAGGGCGATGATCGGGACCTCGAGCTCCTTGGCCAGCAGCTTGATCTGGCGGGAGAACTCCGAGACCTCGAGCTGGCGGGACTCGACCTTCTTGCCCGAGCTCATCAGCTGGAGGTAGTCGATGACGATCAGGCGCAGGTCGTGGCGCTGCTTGAGGCGGCGGGCCTTGGAGCGGATCTCCATCATCGTCATGTTCGGGCTGTCGTCGATGAACATCGGCGCACCGGAGACCTTCGCCATGTGGCGGGCCAGCTTGTCCCAGTCGCCGTCTTGCATGTTGCCATTGCGGATGTGGTTCAGCGGCACCTTCGCCTCGGCCGAGAGCAGCCGCATGGTGATCTCCGAGCGCGTCATCTCCAGGCTGAAGAAGACGCTGGCCAGGTTGTTGTTCACCGACGCCGAACGACACAGGTCGAGGGCCAGAGTCGATTTCCCCATAGCGGGCCTCGCCGCGACGATGATCATCTGGCCGGCGTGCAGACCGTTCGTGAGGTCGTCGAGGTCGGCGAAGCCGGTGGGGACGCCGTACAGGCCGGCCTCGCGGTTGGAGATGGCCTCGATCTCGTCGAGGACGCCCTCCATGATGTCGCTGAGCGGGGCGTAGTCCTCGGTGCTGCGCTTCTCCGCGATCTGGAAGATCTCGGCCTGGGCGCGGTCGACGATGTCGTCGACCTGGCCCTCGCCGGCGTAGCCGAACTGGGCGATGCGGGTGCCGGCGTCGACCAGACGCCGCAGCACCGCCTTCTCGTGCACGATCTGGGCGTAGAACTCCGCGTTCGCCGCGATCGGGACGTTGGCGGCCAGGGTGTGCAGGTACGGCGCCCCGCCGATCTTGGCGAGCTCGCCGAGGCGCTGGAGCTCGGCGGCGACGGTGATCATGTCGACCGGCTCGCCGCGACCGAACAGGTCGATGATCGCGTCGTGGATGATCTCGTGCGAGGGGCGGTAGTAGTCGGTGCCGCGCAGCACCTCGGAGACCTCGGCGATGGCGTCCTTGGAGATGAGCATCGAGCCGAGCACCGACTGCTCGGCCGCCATGTCCTGCGGCGGGGTGCGCCCGCCCGGCGAGCTCGGCGCGTGCCCCGGCTCGTAGGCCGCCGGCCCGTCGCCCCAGTCGTCGTACGGCGGCTCGGGGATCCCCCGGCTGTCGGACTCGGTGAGACTCACAGAACTCTCTCTACTGGCGCTTCGGGACTGAGCAGGCCGCACGTTCGCGGTAGGTGACGGGTGGGGCAGGTGGTGATGAGGGGAAGGCTAGGGGCAGCCACCGACACCCGTTTCCGACCGCGGGCGCGACGATGCGCCCGAGGCGAGGCGGGAGGGTGGATCCGAGTCCGAGTCGCTGAACCTACGGGCCGAGAGCCTCTCGCGACAGCGCCCTATCCACAGGGGGGTGGGGATAACTGGGGAGGAGTCGTGGACGACGCCCCGCGGACTGTGCACAGCGTGGGGAGGCGCCTGTGGACGAGGGGCCGGTTCGTCCGACCTATAGGCCTCTGACCTGCGGAAACGCGGTTGGCCTGGTGTGGACCGAAATTTCGGCCAAGTTTTTTCGTTCACCCCCTGTCCACCCCCGTGTCGCCGGATGGTGGCGCCAGGCGATACCCGACCCCAACCCTCATCCACAGGATGACCCTGGTTATCCACCGCCCCCGAACCCGAGGGTTCTCGCATCCGGGCTGCCACTAGTGTGGTAGCCGATGCGCGACCCTGATGCGGGCCGCACCGCCGCGCGGGGCTACGACCGGGAGATCCTGCGGCTCGCGGTGCCCGCCTTCCTCGCCCTGGTCGCCGAGCCGCTGTTCCTGCTCACCGACGCCGCCGTCGTCGGACACCTCGGCACCCCCGAGCTCGCCGGGCTCGGGATCGCCGCCGCGATCCTCCAGACCGCCGTCGGGCTATGCGTCTTCCTCGCCTACGGCACCACCGCCGCCGTCGCCCGCCGGCTCGGGGCCGGCGACCTGCGCGGCGCCCTCTCCCTCGGCGTGGACGGCGTGTGGCTGGCCACCGCGATCGGCGCGGTGCTCACGGTGGCCGGCGTCGCGCTCACCGACCCGCTCGTCGCCGCGTTCGGAGTCGACGGCGAGGTCGCCGACCACGCGACCGCCTACCTGCGGATCGCCTTCCTCGGGACCGCGCCGCTGCTGGTGATGCTGGCCGCGACCGGGGTCCTGCGCGGGCTGCAGGACACCCGGACGCCGCTGGTGGTCGCGATCGGCGGCAACGCGCTCAACATCGTCCTCAACGTCGCACTCGTCTACGGCCTCGACCTCGGCATCGCCGGCTCGGCCCTCGGCTCGGTGATCGCCCAGGTGCTCAGCGCCCTCGCCCTGGTGGTCGTGGTGGTCCGGGGCGCCCGCCGCCACGGCGCACCGCTGCGCCCCGACCTGCCCGGCGTCCGCGCCGCCGCCCGGGCCGGCGTGCCGCTCATCGTGCGCACCCTCACCCTGCGCGCCGCGCTCCTGGTCACCACCGTCGCGGTCACCACCGGCGCCGCGGGCGCGGGACAGTCGAAGGCGGTCGCCACCCACCAGCTCGCGATGACGCTGTGGAACTTCCTGGCCTTCGTGCTCGACGCCATCGCCATCGCCGCCCAGGCCATTACCGGGCGGGCACTGGGGGCCGGAGACGTCGAGACCACCCGCGCCCTCACCCGGCGGATGGTCGCCTGGGGCCTGTGGTCCGGCGTCGTCACCGGGATCGCGCTCGCCGCACTCAGCCCGCTGCTCGGCCCGCTGTTCACCGACGACCCCGCCGTGCCCGACCTGCTGGTCCCGGTGCTGATCATCGCCGCCCTCGGTCAGCCGATCGCCGGCGTCGTGTTCGTGCTCGACGGCGTCCTCATCGGCGCCGGGGACGGCGGCTACCTGGCCAAGGCCGGGCTCGTCGTCGCGCTCGTCTACGCCCCGATCACCCTGGTCGCCGCGGTGTGGTGGGGCGCCGGACTGCTGGCGGTGTGGGTGCTGTTCTCCGGACTGTTCATGGGCGGGCGCCTTCTCACCCTGTGGGTCCGAGCTCGCGGCGAGGCCTGGATGGTCACCGGAGCCACCCCGGCGCCCTAGGGAACCCCGGCGCCCTAGGGAACCCAGAAACGCCGCGGGCCGCCCCGTCCTGGTGGACGGAGCGGCCCGGGAGCCTGCCGGTGGGACCGGTCAGGCGGGGATGACGTTGAGCGCCACCGTGGCCGAGACCTCGTCGGCCAGCTTGACGCCGACGGTGTGGGCACCGAGGGTCTTGATCGGGTTGGTGACCACGATCGTGCGCTTGTCGATGCTCTCGCCGGTGCTGTCGGCGATGGCGTCGGCCAGGTCGGCGACCGTGACGGTGCCGAACAGGCGGCCGGTCTCGCCGGCACGGACCTTGACGTCGACCGCGTCGGCCTCGAGCTTGGTCTTCAGCTCCTCGGCGTGGGCGGCGTCGCGGACCGCGCGGGTGGCGCGGGCGGCCTTGATGGAGTCGACCTGCTTCTGCCCGCCACGGGTCCAGCGGACCGCGACGTTGCGCGGGATGAGGTAGTTGCGGCCGTAGCCGTCCTTGACCTCGACGACGTCACCGGGCGAACCGAGGCCGTCGACCTCCTGGGTGAGGATGAGCTTCATGAGTGTTCCGTCTCCTGTTCGCTTCGGTCAGCGACCGGTCGAGGTGTAGGGCAGGAGAGCCAGCTCGCGGGCGTTCTTGACCGCGATGGCCACGTCGCGCTGGTGCTGGACGCAGTTGCCGGTCACGCGACGCGCGCGGATCTTGCCGCGGTCGGAGATGAACTTGCGGAGCAGCGCGGTGTCCTTGTAGTCGACGCCGGTCGCCTTCTCCTTGCAAAACTGGCAGACCTTCTTCTTCGGCTTGCGCAGAACTGCCTTGGCCATTGTGGTGCTTCCTTTCTAGAAGCCCGGTCCGGAGTGGCTACCGGATCGGAATGGTTGAGGTAGATGAATGGGTATGTAGTTGGACAGGGTGTTGCTGGATCAGAACGGGGGCTCGTCGGAGCCCACGCCGGGGGCACCCCACGGGTCGTTGGCCGGCGCACCGCCGCCGCCCTGGGGTCGGCCGCCACCCTGACCGCCGCCCTGGCCGCCCTGCTGGGGGCCCGAGCTGGCCCACGGGTCGTCGGCCTGGCCGCCGCCACCGGAGTAGCCGCCACCGCCGCCGGAATACCCGCCGCCACCGCCACCGGAGCGACCGGCCCGGGCGACCTTGGCGGTCGCCCAGCGCAGCGAGGGGCCGATCTCGTCGACGTCGATCTCGAAGGAGGTGCGCTTGTTGCCCTCGCGGTCCTCCCACGAACGCGCCCGCATCCGGCCGTTGACGATGACCCGCGCGCCCTTCTGGAGCGACTCGGCGACGTTCTCGGCCGCCTGGCGCCAGATGGAGCAGCGCAGGAACATGGCCTCGCCGTCCTCCCACTCGTTGGTCTGCTTGTTCAGCGTCCGCGGAGTGGAGGCGACGGTGAAGTTGGCCACCGCCGCGCCGGACGGGGTGAACCGCAGCTCCGGGTCGTCGGTGAGGTTGCCGATCACGGTGATGACGGGCTCGCCTGCCATGGTGTCTCCCTTGCTGAGCTGGATGAGGTTGCGGCTCGGGTGGTTCGGGTGCTGCCGATGGTGCACATCGTTGCGCGCACCACCGACGGTGGGAAGCGGTCATCCACAGGGACGGGACGACCACCGGTGGCCACCGACGTCTCAGTGAGCGTCGGGACGCATCACCTTGGTGCGCAGGATCGACTCGTTCAGACCGAGCTGACGGTCGAACTCCTTGACCGTGGCGGGCTCGGCCTGGAGGTTGATGACGGCGTAGATGCCCTCGGCGTTCTTCTGGATCTCATAGGCCAGCCGACGACGGCCCCACACCTCGACCTTGTCGACGGTGCCGCCGTCCTTGCGGATGACGTTGAGGTACTTGTCGAGCGACGGCTCGACGGTCCGCTCCTCGAGACTCGGGTCGAGGATGACCATCACTTCATAGGCACGCACAGCGGTCTCCACCTCCTGTGGACTTCGCGGCCACGGTCTCTCCGTGGCAGGAGGGCTGTACATCTCGTCGCAGCGCCCGTCGGTGGGCGTGGACGAAGACAGGGCAGGCTATCAGCGGGCGGGGCCGCCGTCGCAATCGTTGCTCGACCGGTCAAGAGCGACACAGCTCGCGGGCAGGTGGCCGGGCAGGTGGCCGGCGGCCTGTGGAGGAGCGCGGACGTCGAGGCGCGGATCGTGGCACCGTCGCAGCCATGCCCCAGCCCGCCACCGCCGACCCGCCGCTCGCGGGCCGGTACCAGCTGCTCGACCTGGCCGGCGTGGGCGGGATGGGCGCGGTGTGGCGCGCGTGGGACCTGCGCGAGCACCGGTTCGTGGCGGTCAAGCTGCTCCACCGCCGAGGGGCCGGCCAGCTCGCGCGAGCCGACCACCTGCAGCGCTTCGTGCGCGAGCAGAGCCTGCGGATCGCCCATCCCCACGTCGCCGCACCCACCGGCTGGGTGGCCGACGACGACCTGGTGGCCCTCGCGATGCCGCTGGCCCGCGGCGGCACGCTCGCCGACCTGCTCGCCGAGCACGGTCCCCTGCCGCTCGGCTTCGTCGTCGTGCTGCTCGGCCAGCTGCTGGACGGCCTGGCCGCCGTCCACGCCGCCGGCGTCGTGCATCGCGACCTGAAGCCGGCCAACCTGCTGCTCGAGCCCACCGGGTACAGCCGGCCCCATCTGCGGATCGGCGACTTCGGGGTCGCCGCGGTGCTCGGCGACCCACCCGTCGGCACGACGCCCGACGCAGGAGCCGACGCAGGCGGCGGGGTGGGCACGCCGGGCTTCGCCGCACCCGAGCAGCTGGCCGGAGCCGCCCCCGACCCGCGCCAGGACCTCTACTCCGTCGGAGTGCTCACCCGGCTGCTCGCCGGCGGCGCCGACCGGCTCGGGCCGCTCGCCCCCTGGGTGGAGGCGCTCACCGAGCAGGACCCGGCGCGTCGTCCCGGCTCGGCGGTGGCTGCCTCGGCCGCGCTGTCGGCGACGTCGCCGGGTCGCGTGCGGCGATCGGAGCGTCCCTACGTGCCCGATCGGGCGGGGCAGGCCGCCGTCCCGCTGCCCGCGGCGCGCCGCGGGGTCGATCCGCGCCCGCGCCCCAGGGAGACCGGAGCGGGGCCGCGCCTGCTGCTGGTGTGCTTCGTGGTCGCGGCCGTGCTCGGCGTCCTTGCCGCACGGCTGCTGCTGGGGGCCGGCTGAGCGGCCCGGCTACGGTCAGCCCGCGCTGAGGAGGACCGGGTTCTCGGCAGCCGGCTCGCCGCCCGAGCCGACGAACAGGACGGCGTTCAGGCCCGGAAGCTCATACGGCACGGTGAACCCGACCTGGATGCAGACCGGCGCGGGGCCGCGGTCCCAGGTGGTGCTGAGACTGTCGAGGCGCAGGCCGTCGGCGTCGTAGAACTCCACCGACACCGCGGCACCGTCGGGCAGACTCTCGGCCCCGAACTCGGCGACGATCGTGGAGCCGGTGGTGACGCCGCTGAGCCGCTGCGGGGCCTCCGGGCTGCTGGTGCCCTTGCAATTGCCCTGCTCGCCCTCGCGGACCCAGCCGGCCGCGACGACGTTGCCGTCGGCGGGGAGCGTGGGGTCGGGCAGCTCGTCGACGTAGGGCGAGACGTAGTCGGGGTCGCCACCGGACTTGGCGATGTCGAGCACCGCCTTGGCGAGGTTGACCGGCACGATGAGCGCCGAGCCGCCCGTGATCGCGCCGGCGTCCATCGAGTCGGCGGTGACCACGCGCGTGTTCAGCCCGATGATCTCGCCCTCCTCGTTGATCGAGGGCCCGCCGGAGTTGCCGGAGCCGAGCCGGACGTCGCTGTCGATCGCGCCCCGGCTGGTCCCGACGACCGGGTCGGCCTGGAAGGTCGAGACGACACCCTCGGTGACGGTCAGCGGGCGGTCGCCGTGAGCGATCACGTTGCCGATCGCCGGGTAGCCCAGGGCGATGATCCGGTCGCCGGTGCGGACGTCGTCGCTGTTGCCCAGCGGCAGCGGCTCGGGCAGGTCGAGGTCGGCCTTGTCGACCGGGTTGCCCTCGGCGTCGGCCTCGATCTGGAGGACGGCGACGTCGAGGTAGCCGTCGGAGACGATCGGCTTGGCGCGGTAGGCGGCCGCTGCGGGCAGGTCGTCCTGCTCGGAGGTGAGCGAGACCGTGAGGTAGGCCGGGTCTGGCGAGGGATTGCTCTGGCCCGGCGCGTCGGGGTCGCCCACGTGGGCGTTGGTGAGGATCTGGCCGTCCTCGCTGATGAGGCTTCCCGAGCCCGACCACAACGGCTGGTCGTTCTCGTCGTAGGCGGTCAACAGGACCGCGGCGGCCTTCGCACGGTTCAACGCGGCGTCGCGGCTCTCGCCGGGGTCGGTCGGTCCGGCGACGGTCGGATCGCCGTCGACGTCGCTGTCGCCATTGCCGTCGAGCAGCGCGACGGCGGTGATCCCTCCGCCGATGAGCACCAGGGCCGCGGCGATGCCGCCGATGATGGCCAGGGTGCGGCGGCGCTTGCGGGCCTGGATCCGGCGGGAGGCCTGCCCGGCCGCGACCACGGGCACGACCTCGATCTCGTAGCCGGCGGTCGGGTGTCCCAGGCTGATCTCGGCCGGCTCCTCGATCTTGCGCTGGGTGAGCCGTTCGCCGTCGATGTAGGAGCCCGACGTCGAGCGGTCGACCCACCACCACCCGTCGGGTCGCGGCTCGAGGACGGCGTGCAGCCGCGAGACGGCCTGGTCGTCGGCGTGCACCTCCAGCGCCGGGTCGCGGCCGATCCGGACGGGGAGCCCGGCGGGGAAGCGCAGGTCGCCGCCGGTGCGCCGCCGGATCAGCAGACCGGGGCCGCTCGGGCCGAAGCCGGGGAATCCGCCGCCGGCGCCGGGCACGACCATGGTCTGCTCCAGGAACGGCGTGCCACCCGGCACGTGCGGACCGCCGAGCGGCGGGCGGTCGCCGTACTGGCTCGGCGGGGGCGCCTGGCCGGGCTGGGGTCCCGGCTGGGGTCCGGCGCCGAACTGCGGCGGAGGCGGCGAGCCCGGGGCGCCGTACTGTCCGACGGCCTGCGTCGGCGGAACCGCGGGACCCGGGGCCGCGGGCGGCGCCGGGGCAGCGGGCTTGGCTAGATCGGGGGTGACGGTGACGGTGGCCGTGAGCGCCTTCCCGTCGCGCCCGAATCCGATGACCGTGGTGCCGGAGAGGTCGGCACGCTCGACACGCCGGCCGTCGACCCACGTGCCCACCGAGCTGCCGAGGTCGACGACCTCCCAGCCCTCGGGCGTCGGGCGGATCTCCGCGTGCCGCCGCGAGATGGTGGGGTCCATCCCCACCAGGTCCGACGCCGTGTCGCGGCCGATCCGGAAGACCCGTCCGCCGGCGGCGCTGTCGCCGGTGAGGGTCTGTCCGTTCGACTGGATGCGGATGCTCGTCATGCGTACTCCGTGGGAACTCAGTGGGCGGTGCGACGGGATCGGTCCGCCGCACCATGCTAGATCGTGCCCGGCTACCGACGAGCCTGGTGACGCCTCCCACAATGCCCGCCCCGCTCGCGCGCCACACTCCTGGACCGGTGCTCACCCCAATCCCTTAACGCCGTCTCAGTGCTCTCTCAGACTCGACCGCGATGCCAGCCGTGGGCCGTCGGTGCGGCTCCCTAGAGTTGAACCATGACGATCGCCATCGGTGCCCACGTCGACCAGACCGACCCGATCGCCGAGGCCCGGGCACGCAACGCACCACTGGTGCAGTTCTTCCTGGGCGACCCGCAGGGCTACAAGGGGCCGGAGTGGGCCTATGCCGGCGGACCCGAGGGCCTGCGCTCCGACGCCGAGGCGGCCGGAGTCCACCTCTACGTGCACGCGCCCTACCTCATCAACGTCGCCACCACGAACAACCGGATCCGGATCCCGAGCCGCAAGCTGCTCCAGCAGCACGTCGACGCCGCCGCCGCGATCGGCGCCAAGGGCCTCATCGTGCACGGCGGTCACGTGAACAAGTCCGATGATCCCGAGAAGGGCTTCGACAACTGGCGCAAGGCCATCGAGGCCACCGACCTCAAGGTGCCGCTGCTCATCGAGAACACCGCCGGCGGCGACAACGCGATGACCCGCTACCTCGAGCGGATCGCCCGGGTGTGGGACGCGATCTCGGCCGCGGAGGGTTTCGAGCAGGTCGGCTTCTGCCTCGACACCTGCCACGCCCACGCCGGCGGCAACGACCTGGAGACGGTGGTCGACGACGTCCGCGCGATCACCGGGCGCATCGACCTGGTGCACTGCAACGACAGCCGCGACGAGTTCGACTCCGGTGCCGACCGGCACGCCAACTTCGGCGCCGGCAAGATCGACCCCGACCTCCTCGCCGCCGTCGTCCGCGACGCCGACGCCCCCGTCGTCTGCGAGACGCCGGGCGGTGCGGACGAGCACGTCGCCGACTTCGAGTGGCTCCGGTCGCGGCTCTAGACCGCGCGCCCCACGGAGGTTGAGCAAGCCGACCGGCGCCGGGCCGAAACCACGCCCGCCTCGGAGGTTGAGCAAGCGGGACGAGTGAGGAACGAACTCGTCCCGCGCCGACGAAACCTCTCAACCCTCCTCGGAAACGCTGGCAGCGACGGTTTCCGGGGTTTCGTCGGCGCTCGCTTGCGCTCGCTTGCTGTGAGGGTTGGTGGTGGCTGGCCTGGGGCTGGCTGGCAGGGTGGACCGGCTGGTTCTCCTCTGT
>NZ_JBBMMC010000023.1:0-42891 GCF_037936805.1 Nocardioides epinepheli
GGGGTCATTCCCGCTGTCCTCGGCGCCAGGAGCGAGGTCCTCGACCTCGGCCGCACCCGCCGCTTCCACACCCCCGCGCAGCGCCTGGCGATCGGCCTCGAACAGCGGCACTGCCAGACCCCCGGCTGCGACACCCCGGCCGCGTTCTGCCACGTCCACCATGCGCACTCGTGGCAACAAGGCGGCGACACCAACACCAAGGACGCCCGACTCCACTGCCCCTTCCACCACCACCAGCTCCACGCCACCGGACAAGCTCATCCGATGCGGAACTAGCGAAGTCGGCTAGGGCTGCTTCGGCTGCGGCTTGAACCGACGCACCTCGTGCGGCCAGCCGCACGCCTCGGAGATCCTGGTGGCCCAATGTTTGGCCGTCTCGTCGTCGGGGACGTCGACGATGGCGAACCCGCCGAGGAACTCCTTGGTCTCTACGTAGGGTCCGTCGGTCACCACGGTCGTGCCGCTGGTGGGGTCGGCGGCGAAGGCCAGCTGCGGGTCCTCCTCGAGGCCGCCGGCGAAGACGTAGACGCCTGCGTCCTTCATCTCCTGGGTGACCGCCATCGCCAGCGGTCCGCGTCCGGCGAACCACTCCTCAGGGTGGTCGCCAACCCACTGCTGGTTGAAGTACAGGAGGTACTCGGTCATGCGCTGCTCCTCGGCTCGTGGCGGACCCGGCGGGCCGCCCTCATCTCACCCACGAACGGCGCTGCCCGGATACGACAGCCGACCCCTGTCGATCAGGACGTCTCCGGGAACCTCACGCCGGTGTTGGCGTGGCAGCGGTAGCCGAAGGGGTTCTTGGCGAGGTACTGCTGGTGGACGTCCTCGGCGTAGAAGTACGGCGTCTCGGAGGCCGGGCGGATCTCGGTGGTGATGTCACCGAGGCGGCGGCGGGCGAGCTCGTCGCCGTAGATCTTGGTGAGGTCGCGGGCGACCTGCTCCTGCTCGGGGGTCATGTAGTAGATCGCCGAGCGGTACTGGGTGCCGACGTCGTTGCCCTGGCGCATGCCCTGGGTGGGGTCGTGGACCTCGAAGAAGGTCTTGACCAGGTCGGCGTAGGAGATCACGGCGGGGTCGTAGACGATCCGGATCGCCTCGGTGTGGCCGGTGCGGCCGGTGCACACCTCCTCGTACGACGGATGGGCGGTGTGGCCGCCGGCATAGCCCACAGAGGTGGACCAGACGCCCGGCTTCTGCCAGTAGATCTCCTCGGCGCCCCAGAAGCAGCCGAGGCCGAAGATCGCGACCTCGTAGCCGTCCGGGATCTCCTCGGAGACCACGGGGGTGCCGAGCACGACGTGCTTCTCGGCGCGCTGGAAGGGGTCGGCCTCGCGCCCCGGCAGGGCGTGCTCGGCGTCGACGAGGGAGGTCTTGTGCCGGGAGAACATGCCCCCATCCTCCCAGTCCGCGCAAGATCTCGGTATCACAGTGATACCGACCGGAGTAGCCTGGCTGCCATGGCCTTCACCTTGCGTACCGACGACGAACTCGACGCCGCGCTCGATCGCATGACCCAAGAGCTCGGGCTCTCTCGGCAAGAGCTCATTCGCCAACTGGTGTTGGCCGAGGCTGAGCGGCGCGACAAGCGATCCGACCTCGACGCCGTCCTCGACAGTGAGCTGCCGCGCTACGCGGTGGCCCTCGAGCGCCTCGGCCAATGAGACTCCTCGACCTCGACGACGTCCTGCACATCGCGCGCCGCACGCTCGACGTCGTCGAGGTCCGTGACATCGGGCTGTTGGAGTCCGCTGTGGCCCGACCGAGCACCACGGTGTTCGGCGACGACGCATACCCGCGCCTGCATGACAAGGCGGCTGCGCTGGTGCACTCGGTGTGCAAGAACCATGCGCTCGTCGATGGCAACAAGCGCCTGGCGCTCGCGACCCTGATCGCATTCCTCGGACTGAACGGCGAGCGCCTCACCCTCGACGACGACGGCGCCTATGACCTGATCATCGACATCGCTTCCGGCGCGCTCGACGACGTTTCGCAGATCGCCCAGCGACTCGACGGATCGACCGAACCCGCCAACTTCCGGCGCGGGTGAGTAGCCTCGACCCGGTGAGCCAGAACGAACTGTCCAAGGCGGGTTTCGAGACGCGTGCGATCCACGCCGGCTACGACCCCGATCCCACCACCGGCGCGGTCATCCCGCCGATCTTCGCCACCTCCACCTACAAGCAGGACGGCGTCGGCGGACTGCGCGGCGGCTACGAGTACAGCCGCTCGGCCAACCCGACCCGCACCGCGCTGGAGGGCGCGCTGGCGGCGGTCGAGGACGGCGAGCGCGGCTTCGCCTTCGCCTCCGGCCTGGCCGGCGAGGACACCCTGGTGCGGGCCACCTGCCGCCCCGGCGACCACGTGGTGATCCCCGACGACGCCTACGGCGGCACGTTCCGCCTCTTCGACAAGGTCGAGCAGGAGTGGGGCATCGAGCACAGCCCGGCCCCGGTCGACGACGTCGACGCCGTCCGCGCCGCGATCCGGCCCGGCCGCACCAAGCTGGTGTGGGTCGAGACCCCGACCAACCCGATGCTCAGCATCGGCGACATCGAGGCGCTGGCCGCCGTCGCCCACGATGCCGGGGCGCTGCTCGTGGTCGACAACACCTTCGCCTCGCCCTACCTGCAGCAGCCGCTGACCCTCGGCGCCGACGTGGTGGTGCACTCCACCACCAAGTACGTCGGCGGCCACTCCGACGTCGTCGGCGGCGCGGTGGTGGTCCGCGACCACGACCTCGCCGAGAAGATCGCCTACCACCAGAACGCGATCGGCGCCGTGTCCGGCCCCTTCGACAGCTTCCTGACCCACCGCGGCCTCAAGACGCTCGCGGTGCGCATGGAGCGCCACTGCGACAACGCCGAGCGGATCGTGGAGTTCCTCTCCGCCCACCCCGCGGTGCGCGAGGTCATCTACCCCGGTCTGCCCGACCACCCCGGTCACGATGTCGCCAGCCGCCAGATGCGCCGCTACGGCGGCATGGTGTCGTTCCGGGTCGACGGCGGCGTCGAGCGAGCGCTCGACGTCTGCGACCGGACCACCGTGTTCACGCTGGGGGAGTCCCTCGGCGGCGTCGAGTCGCTCATCGAGCACCCGGGCCGGATGACCCACGCCAGCGTCGCCGGCACCGACCTCGAGGTGCCCGACGACCTGATCCGCCTCTCGGTGGGCCTCGAGACCGCCGACGACCTGCTCGCGGACCTCGACCGTGCCCTCGGCTGACACAGATCCCCACCAGCTCCTCTGCGTCGACGTCGGCTCGACCTTCACCAAGGCCACCCTCGTCGACGTCGCCACCGGCGCCGTGCTCGCGCGCGCCGAGCACCCCACCACGATCGAGACCGACGTGCTCGACGGCGTCGACGCGTGCCGCGCCGCCCTCGGCGATGCCCTCGACCCCACCACCGCGACGTTCGTCTGCTCCAGCGCGGGCGGCGGCCTGCGGATCGCGGTGGTGGGCAACGAGGAGCTGGTGACCGCAGAGGCCGGCCGCCGCGTCGCGCTCTCCAGCGGTGGCAAGGTGGTCGCCGTCGTGGCCGCCGCGGCAGGGGAGCCGCTGCGCCTCGACGATCTCGCCGAGCCCGACGTCGTCCTGCTCACCGGCGGCACCGACGGCGGCAACGCCGAGGTGATCGTCGCGGCCGCCCGCGCCCTGGCCGACAGCGGCTGGCGCGGACCGGTCGTCGTGGCCGGCAACGCCGACGCCGTCGAGGAGGTGAGCGCCGAGCTCGACGGGCTGCCGGTCGTGGTGGCCGCCAATGTCGTCCCCCAGATCGGGGTGCTGCGCCCCGACGGCGCCCGCGCGGCGATCCGCGAGATGTTCCTCTCCCACGTGATCGGCGGCAAGGACCTCAGCGCCCGAGACGGCGGCCAGGCCTTCGTCTCGCTGGTCCGCGGCGCCACCCCGGACGTCGTCCTGACCGGGGTCGAGGTGCTGGCGGGCCTGGTCGGCGACGTCGTGGTCGTCGACGTCGGCGGTGCGACCACCGACGTCCACTCGGTCGTCGAGCTCGACCCGGAGGACGGCGCCCTCGCCCGCGACGTCGTCGCCCCGACGGCGGTGACCCGCACCGTCGAGGGCGACCTCGGGATGCGCTGGTCGGCTGCCTCCACCGCCGAGGCGGCCGGGGACCCCGCCCTGCGGGAGCCCGCCGCTCGTCGCACCGCCGACCCCGCCTTCCTGCCGGACACAGACGCCGATCGCGACGACGACGAGGCGATCGCCCGCGCCGCGGCGGGTCTCGCGCTGCGCCGCCATGCCGGCCGGTCACGTGTCGTGGTCGGCCCGGAGGGACGGGTCGTCGAACGCAGCGGCACCGACCTGCGCGAGGTCGATCTCGTCGTCGCCTCGGGTGGTGCCCTGCGCCACGGGCGCTCCGGGGTCGTGGACCGGGTCCTGGCCGGAAGCGTCGGCGTCGATCTCGACGGCGGGTGGCAGCTTCCCGAGCGACCGCGGGTCGTGCTCGACGGCGAGTACGTGCTGGCGGCGGTGGGCCTGCTGTCCGCCGACCACCCCGACACCGCACGTCGTCTCGCCGCCACGCTGCTGGGGTGAGCCGCTGCGGCGCACGCCGCAGTAGGGTCGCGGCGTGAATTCGCAGGATCCCGGGGAGAACCACGAGAAGTCGGCGGAGCAGACCGTCGAGGATCAGGGACGCCGCGCCTGGTGGCAGCGCGGCCACGACGACGCCGCCAGGGCCGGCGGGACCGACGTCGCCGGCGCCGCCGCCGGCGCCCATGAGCACGAGGAGCGGATCGTCGCCCGGATCGCGGCCCAGTGGGCGCAGATGCGGGAGGAGCGGCGCCAGGAGGCCGATCCGTCCGGCATCAAGATCACCGGCGGCGCGTCGAACTTCAGCCGCGCCCAGGTGCCGTGGGGCCTCGACCTGGCCGCCGCGTGGGCGTGGCGCTTCCTGGTGATCTGCGGGGCGGCGTTCGTCATCTTGTGGCTCACCGCCTACTTCGCGGTCGTCACCCTGCCCGTGGCGATCGCCCTGCTGATCACGGCGCTCTCCAGCCCATTCGTCACCGGGCTGCGGCGGATCGGACTCCCGAAGGGTCTCGCCGCGATCGTCGTGGTCATCGGCATGCTGGGCTTCATCGGGCTGATGCTCACCTTCGCCGGCCAGCAGGTCGCCAGTGGCGCGAACGACCTGGCGAACTCGACCGTCAAGGGCCTCGACGAGATCCGCGACTGGCTCAAGACCGGGCCGCTGAACGCCAGCGACACCCAGATCAACTCCTACATCGAGCAGGCGCAGAAGGCGATCACCGATCGCACCAAGAACAACGACTGGTTCTCCCAGGCCACCGAGGTCGGAAGCGCGCTCGGCCACGTGCTGGCCGGGTTCTTCATCATCTTGTTCTCGACTTACTTCTTCCTCGCCGACGGCGACCGGATCTGGTCGTGGCTGGTGCGGATCGCCCCGCGCGCGGCGCGCGAGCGGGTCGACACCTCCGGGCGGATCGCCTGGATCTCACTGACCCAGTTCGTGCGCGCGACGGTGATCGTCGCGGCGGTCGACGCGATCGGGATCATGATCGGCGCGGCCATCCTCGACGTCCCGTTCGTGCTCGCGATCGGCGTGCTGGTCTTCCTCGGCGCCTTCGTGCCGATGATCGGTGCCACCATCGCCGGCACCGTGGCCGTGCTGGTGGCGCTGGTCGACCAGGGGCCGATCACCGCGCTGATCATGTTGGCCGTCGTCATCGGCGTCCAGCAGATCGAGGGCCACATCCTCCAGCCGTTCCTGCTCGGCCGCTGGGTCTCGGTCCACCCGCTCGGCGTGATCCTCGCGATCGCCTCCGGCGTCCTGGTGGCCGGCGTGGCCGGGGCATTGGTGGCCGTCCCCCTCGCGGCGGCGCTCAACGCCGTCGTCCAGCACCTGGCGAGCTACACCGAGCCCGGCTCCGACCCCGAGGAGGAGCTGGCCGAGGACTACCAGGAGACCGGCGCCACCACGGACGTGCCGGAGGTGCGCGACGCCGGCGAGAGCTCCGAGGCGCCGGCGTGACCCAGCCACAAGGCCTCGGCCTGGACGACGTACGGGCCGCCCGCGAGCTCCTCCAGGGCGTGGCGATCACCACCCCGATGGAGGAGTCGCGCTGGCTCTCCGAGGTCGTCGGCGGTCCGGTCTGGCTCAAGTGCGAGAACCTCCAGCGCACCGGCTCGTTCAAGGCGCGGGGCGCCTATGTGCGGATCGCGCGGCTCTCGCAGGAGGAGCGGGCCCGCGGCGTCGTCGCGGCCTCGGCGGGCAACCACGCCCAGGGCGTCGCGCTCGCCGCGCAGCTGCTCGGCATCCGCTCGACCGTCTTCATGCCCGAGGGAGCGCCGATCCCCAAGGAGAAGGCCACCCGTGGCTACGGCGCCGAGGTGATCTTCGAGGGCCGCTACGTCGAGGACGCCCTCGCCGGTGCCCGCCGGTTCGCCGACGAGACCGGCGCCGTGCTCATCCATCCCTTCGATCACCTCGACGTGATGGCAGGACAGGGCACCGTAGGCCTGGAGATCCTCGAGCAGGTGCCCGACGTCGAGACCGTGGTCGTTCCCACCGGGGGCGGCGGACTGCTCGCCGGCATCGCGATTGCCGTGAAGGCGGTGCGACCGGAGGTGTCGGTGATCGGCGTGCAGGCCAAGGGCGCCGCCGCCTACCCGGGCTCGCTCGCGCACGGCGCACCGGTGCCGCTGCCCTCGATGAAGACGATGGCCGACGGCATCGCCGTGGGTCTCCCGGGCCAGCTCACCTTCGCGGCCATCCGTGATCACGTCGACGAGATCCGCACCGTCACCGAGGAGGAGATGTCGCGCGCCCTACTGGCTCTGATGGAGCGTGCCAAGCTCGTTGTCGAGCCGGCGGGCGCGGCCGCGGTCGCGGCCCTGCTGGCCGACCCGACGGCCTTCATCACCCCGACGGTGGCGGTGCTCTCCGGCGGCAACATCGACCCCATCCTGCTCGGCAAGGTGATCCAGCACGGCATGGCCGCAGCCGGGCGCTACCTCAACCTCCACGTCAACATCCCCGACGCCCCCGGCGGGCTCGGGAAGCTGCTGGGGGAGCTGGGGGAGCTCGGGGTCAACGTGCTAGAGGTCGCCCACGAGCGGATCTCGCCCTCGCTGCACGTCGACGAGGTCGACGTGCACCTGCAGCTGGAGACCCGTGGCTCGACGCACGCCGAGCTGGTCACGTCCCGGTTGCGCGAACGCGGCTACCGGGTCCGGGAGTGATCGGGGCGGGTGATCAGTCGCCGTAGGCGCTGACGTCGAGGACCATCACCTGGAGCGTCTTGCCGGTCGGCGCGTCGAAGGCCACGGTGTCGCCCTTGCGGGCGCCGAGGAGCGCCTCGCCGAGCGGTGCCTGCGGGGAGTAGACCGCGATGTCGACGTAGCCCTCGTTCTCCCGGGCGCCGAGGAGGAACTGCTCTGCCTCGTCGTCGTCGTCGCCCTCGAACTTGTAGGTGACGACCATGCCCGGCTCGACGATGCCGTCCGAGGGCGGCAGGTCGGAGATCGCGCGACGCAGCAGGTCCTCGAGCTGGAGGATGGCTCCCTCGTTCTTGCCCTGCTCCTCGCGGGCCGCGTGGTAGCCGCCGTTCTCCTTCAGGTCGCCCTCGTCGCGCGCCTCGCTGATGCGGGTGACGATCTCCTCGCGCACCGGACCCTTGAGGTTCTCGAGCTCGGCCTTGAGGCTCTCGTGGGCCGCAGGGGTCAGCCAGATGATGTCCTGCTCGGTCGACTGGGTCATGGGTACTCCTGTGCTGCTCGGGTGCTGCGTCTTGGGTGCGGATGAGAACAACGATCGGCCGTCGTGTGCCCGTGGACCTCCGGCGTGATCTGAGTGCGTTGCTGCGACTGCTGCGACGAGGGCACGTGATCGACGTGCGCTACGAGTGCCGGAGACCGCCGGACAGGACGGCCGAAGCATCAAGCCTACCAACCCCGGCCAGCGAAGGCGGGCAAGTAGCGGTTGTGCTCGGTCAGCGCGGTCGATTCTGCCCCGGCGCGGTGCATCCCACCAACTCCACCGACGTCGCCCGCCGGTCGGTGGCGACATCCTGCTCGATCCGCCCGCTGGTGCCCGGCGGCACCTTGAAGGACACGTTGCCGACCAGGACGTGGTCCTCGGCGTAGGCCTTGAGCGTGCAGGTCGCCTCGACGTCGTCATCCTTGTCGAGGGTGAACCGTGCGGTCGCGTGGCGGTCGTCGACGATGTCGAAAGTGAGCTCGCCCGAGGCCGCCGATGGGTTGGCCTGGATGAGGGTGGTCCACGCCAGCCACCCGCCGAAGGCGAGCACGACCACCGCGGCGCAGGCCAGGAGCGCCGGACGCCGCCACGTCGGCGCGGTGCCGTAGCGGTCGGCCAGATCGGTGCTCGTCACGGGCCCATTCTAGGATTGGGGGCATGGCGCAGGACCCCCAGGCTCAGGACCCGGCAACTCACGCCGGCTTCCGGCTGATGCACGTGCACGCCCACCCCGACGACGAGTCGAGCAAGGGCGCCGCCTCGACGGCGCGCTATGTCTCCGAGGGCGTCGACGTGCACGTCGTCACCTGCACCGGGGGAGAGCGCGGCTCCATCCTCAACCCGAAGATGGACCGACCCGACGTCTTGGAGAACATCACCGAGATCCGCCGTCAGGAGATGGAGCGCGCTCGCGACATCCTCGGCGTCCGGCAGGACTGGCTGGGCTTCGTCGACTCCGGATGGCCCGAGGGCGACCCGAAGCCACCACTTCCGGAGGGCTGCTTCGCGCTGGTGCCGCTGGAGGAGTCCACCGAGCGGCTGGTGCGCTTCATCCGCGAGTTCCGGCCGCATGTCGTGACCACCTACGACGAGCGCGGCGGCTACCCGCACCCCGACCACATCCGCTGCCACGAGGTCAGCGTCGCGGCGTTCGAGGCCGCGGGCGACCCGAGCCGGTTCCCTGACGCGGGAGAGCCGTGGCAGCCGCTCAAGCTGTACTACCACCACGGCTGGAGCTGGGAGAAGACGAACCGTCTGCACCAGGCGATGCTCGACCACGGCCTCGAGTCGCCCTACGAGGAGCGACTTCGTGAGTGGAAGCGCGAACCCGACTGGGACAACCGGATCACCACCCAGGTGCCGTGCGGCGAGTTCTTCGGTGTCCGCGACCAGGCGCTGCTGGCCCACGCGACCCAGATCGACCCCGACGGGATGTGGTTCGCGATCCCGCGCGAGCTCCAGGTCGAGGTGTGGCCCACCGAGGACTTCGAGCTGGTGAAGAGCTTCGTCGACAGCACCCTGCCCGAGGACGATCTCTTCGCCGGCATCTCCTCACCCGATGTGGTCGCCGACATCGCGGTCGCCGACCCGACCGGCACCGCGGTCGACGAGGCGGTCTGAGATGTCCCTCGCCCCCCTTGCCGTGTTCGCCGACGTTGCGGGTCTGAGCGTCATGGCCGTCCCCGACGACGAGGACGTCGTGGCCGGATGGACGGCGTTCGTGGTCATCATCGTGCTGGTGCTCGCCGTCGCCTTCCTCGGCTTCAGTCTCACCAAGCAGCTGAAGAAGGTCGACCGCGCCGAGGAGGAGGGGCTGTACGACCCGTCCACGAAGAAGGCGCGTGCCGCCCGGGCGCTGGCGGCCTCCCAGCAGCAGGGCGAGTCGCAGCCGTCGGCCGACCACCCGCCGACCCAGCACCCGACGACCCGGCACCCGGAGTCGTCCTCCGACGACGATCCACCGGAGCCGCGGCGCGCCGACGGCTGAGCGTCGGCGTCACCAGATTGGCCGAGTCCGGGTGGAGGATCACTCCGGGGCCGACTCGGCCTCCTCGACCGACTTGCGGACCTCGTCCATGTCGAGGCCGCGGACGCCGTCGATCACCTGGTCGAGGCCGGCGGGGGGAAGAGCGCCGGGCTGGGAGAACACCAGGATCCCGTCGCGGAAGGCCATCAACGTCGGGATCGAGCGGATCTGGGCGGCTCCGGCGAGCTCGCGCTGCTCCTCGGTGTTGACCGACCCGAACGTGATGTCGGGGTTCGCCTCGCTCGCCGCCTCGTAGGTCGGTGCGAACTGTTGGCACGGGCCGCACCAGCTGGCCCAGAAGTCGACGAACAGGATGCCGTCAGACTCGACGTGGGATGCGAAGTTCTCGCCGGTCAGCTCGATGGTAGCCATGCCCGCCACCGTAACGCGCCGTCGATGGGCGACCGACGGGGCGAGCCTGGGGAACCGGCAGACCCCGACGGTCCCGGGTCAGCGCAGGGCGTAGGTGGCCATCGAGACGCTCACGTAGTGGGCGACGAAGGCCAGGATCGTGAAGGTGTGGAAGACCTCGTGGAAGCCGAACCAGCGCGGCCACGGATTGGGACGCTTGAAGCCGTAGACGACGCCGCCGAGGGTGTAGAGCAGGCCGCCGACGGCGATCAGGACGAGCACGCTGATCGCGACGCCGGTGCTGAGCACCGCCTTCGCGCCGTCGATGAAGCCGGGGATGAAGAACACCGCCGACCAGCCCAGGCCGATGTAGAGCGGGGTGTAGAGCCACCGCGGCGCGTCGGTCCAGAACACCCGGAAGAGCACGCCGAGCAGGGCACACGACCAGATCGTGGTGAGCAGCACGACCCGCTGGGTGCCCTCGAGCAGGATCAGCGTGAGCGGGGTGTAGGTGCCGGCGATGAGCACGAAGATGTTCGCGTGGTCGAAGCGCCGCAGCGTCGTCCACACCCGGGGGGACCAGGTGCCGGTGTGATAGATCGCCGAGACGCCGAAGAGCAGGAGCGCACTGGCGGCGAAGACGGCCGAGCCGATCCGGGTGCTGGCAGTGGGTGAGAGCGCCACGAGCACGATCCCGGCCGCGAGGGCCAGGGGAGTCAGTCCCAGGTGCAGCCAGCCACGGAGCTTGGGCTTGACCGCCGCGAACCTCTCGCTGGCCCGGTCGCCCAAGGACTCCAGGCCGGCGCGCACTGCCTCGTTGGCGCTGTGGATGGCCTGGTTCATGCCGAAAGGGTAGCGGCGTCCGGTAGCCGAGCGGGCGTTGTTGGACCAATGAGGTCGATCACCCCGGGAACGCCGGGGTGAACGGCCCCGCGGCGTCCTAGGCGGTGGGGACCGCCGGGCCCTCGGACGGCTGCACGATCACGAAACCCTGGCCCTGGAAGGCGACCTGCACGGCCTCTCCCGACCCGCGACCGATCAGGGCGCCGGCGCTCATCGTCGACTTCAAGGAGGTGTCGAGGTGGGCCGACCAGGCGACGATCGCGTCGGTGTCGGCGAACGTCGGCGCCTCGCCGGCGTTGAGCACGACCGGTTCGCCGTCGGTGACGATCGCGATCCAGCCGGTACCGCGCAGGGTGGTGTTGAACAGGCCGCCGGCGAGCATGCTCGCCCCCTTGACGCGCTCGATGTTCCACTGCAGCGAGGCCGAGAACGCCAGCACGTTCTTGCCATTGGCGGAGATCCCGCTGTTGTTGAGCTGCAGCAGGTGCACGTTCTTGTTGGTGTCGGCGATGAACACGTCGCCTTGGCCCTCGACCCGCATGAGCGGCAGTCCCTCGCCAGTGAGCGCCTTCTTGACGAACCGGCCCGCGCCGCCGCCCTGGTAGGCGAAGTTCACATTGCCCTGGTAGGCGACCATCGAGCCCTGCCGGGCCATGAACGGCTCGGTGACCCGCACCCGGAGCATCTTGGAGTTCTGCAGCTGCGGGCCGGAGCCGCTGACCTCACCGAACCGGCCGTCGATCAGCTCGCCGGTGATGCCCTGGAAGGCGTTGGCGCCGAAGCCGGCCTGGCCACCCTGCTGACCTCCCTGTTGGCCGCCCATCTGCTGCGCGGGCTGGGCCTGCTGCTGGTGGGCCTGCTGCTGGTGGGCCTGCTGAGGCTGCTGGGCCTGTTGCTGCTGGGCGGCCTGCTGGCCGCTCGGGGCACCCCCGCCGTCGAGCGGCGCGGTGGACTGCACGCCCTGGTCGCTGACGTGCTCGGTCCACTGCGAGCCGTCCCAGTAGCGCAGCTCGTGCTTGCCGGTCGGGTCGGGATGCCAGTCAGCGTTCATGGCGGTGCTCCTGTGCTCGGCGAGGAATCGGACGCGTGAGTCGGTTGCGACAGGGGACATCGTGGCACCGACTCGATCACGACGCGCAGCCGGACCGCCAGGCGAGGAACGCCCGGCGGTCCGGCGGCGAGTCTTGGAGCGGTTGCGAGCCTGTCGCGAGGCCCCGGTTCAGGGCCCGAGATCGGGACCTGAACCGGGGCCCTGGATCCGGCCCGCTCAGCGGCTGGCGCGCCCCAGCTCCCCGTCGAGGTCGACCGAGTCCGGCCAGCCGTTGAGCGCGAGGTCCTCGAGCTGCTCCAGGCTCCAGGTCGGCGTCGACATCACGTAGGACTCGCCGTCGAACCGCACCGGCGAGTCGATCCACAGCGCGTTGTCGCCGGACTGCGGGTCGACGCCGACCCACGCCTTGGCCGAGGCGCCGGGCTCCAGCTCGATCGACTTGGCGTCCGCCGGTGCTTGACCGGGACGGATGGTGAAGTCGTCGACGAGGGGCTCGTCCTGCGCCCCGCGGGTGTACTGGTAGGTGACGCCGACCAGCTCGACGCTGTCGGTGACGGTCTCCGACGACGCGCCCTGGCTCGTGGACGTCGAGGCGTCGGGCCCGGCCGAGATCGGCGCCTCGTCGCCGGACTGGCCGCCCACCACCGCGATCGTCGCCACGGCCGCGACGGCGGGCACGGTGAGCCAGGCCGTCGACGGCGTGCGGCGCGCCCGGGGCATCGTGCCGGAGTAGGTCAGGTCCTCGGTGGCGCCGCGGAAGGCGCCGCCGAGCCGGGTGGTCAGGTCCTCATCGGTGTGCATTGTTCATCTCCTCCTCGGGGGCGAGCAGCGACCGAAGTCCGGTCAACGCTCTGGCGGTCTGTGACTTGACGGTCCCGGCCGTGCAGCCGAGTGCGGCGGCGGTGTCGGCGACCGAGAGGTCCTCGAAGTACCGCAGCACGAGGACCGCACGCTGGCCCTCCGGCAGCTGCCGCACCGCGCGGACCAGGGCGTCTCGCTCGGCGACGGCATCGGACTCCGGTGCTGCGACGTCGACCTCGAAGCCCGCCTCGGCGGGACGACGTGAGAGCGAACGCCAGCGATCCTTGCTGAGGTTCACCACCACCCGCCGGGCGTAGGCCGCCGGGTCACGTCGCGCGGAACGCCATCGACGGGCGACCCGGATCAGCGCCGTCTGCACGATGTCCTCGGCATGACCGCGATCTCCGCACAGCAGGTAGCTGGTTCTCAGCAGGCCGTCGGACGATTCTCGAACGAACTCCTCGAACTCTCGCTGGTAGCCACGCGCGATCATCGATCCCTCCGTCCGTGCTCGGTCTGGTCTGGTCGGTTCCATCTCGTCACACCCGTCCAAACTCCGGGTGCCCGGCCGGGGTTGTCGGCCGTGTCGATTCTTCTCCCGAGACTCGTTGCCGAAGTGTCCTAGGATCGGCGGGTGGTCGACTGGAAGTCGGGTGTTCGGCGGGTGCTCTACCCGGCCTACGAGGCTCGGGTGCTACGCCGGATGCCCGAGCGCGACCATCTTCCCAAACACGTGGGCGTCATGCTCGACGGGAACCGTCGCTGGGCCAAGGCGGTCGGCCACGACACCGCCCACGGTCACCGGGCGGGGGCCGCCAACATCGAGCCGCTGCTCGGCTGGTGCGACGAGGTCGGCATCGAGGTGGTCACGCTGTGGCTGCTCAGCACCGACAACCTCAACCGCCCCGCCGCCGAGCTCGAACCACTGCTCGGCATCATCGTCGACGCCGTGGACTCCCTGGCCGACCAGCGCCGTTGGCGGCTGCATCCGGTCGGGGCGCTCGATCTCCTGCCCGACCACATCGCGGCCCGCCTCAAGGCCGCTGCCGAGGCGACGATGGACGTCGACGGCATGTTGGTCAACGTCGCCGTCGGCTACGGCGGCCGCCGCGAGATCGCCGACGCCGTTCGCTCGCTGCTCCACGAGCACGCCGCCCTGGGCACCTCGCTGGAGGAGCTGGCCCAGATCATCGACGTCGAGCACATCGCCGACCACCTCTACACCAAGGGCCAGCCCGACCCCGACCTGGTGATCCGGACCTCGGGGGAGCAGCGCCTCGGCGGGTTCCTGCTCTGGCAGAGCGCCCGCTCGGAGTTCTACTTCTGCGAGGCCTACTGGCCCGACTTCCGTCGCGTCGACTTCCTCCGCGCCATCCGGGCCTACGCCCAGCGCGAGCGCCGCTTCGGTGCGTGAGTGGCGGCCGCCGGTCCAGCCGCCTTCCACCGCGCCCGCACCGACCGACCCCGGGCGCCTGCGCGTCGCCACCTTCAACGTCAACGGCATCCGGGCCAGTCGGCGGCGCGGGTTCACCGAGTGGCTGGCGGCGCGCGAGTGCGACGTGATCGCGCTCCAGGAGGTGCGCTGTCCGGCCGACGCCCTTCCCGGGGACGCCTTCGGCGCTCTGCACCTGACCTACGACCCCGGGAGCCGGGCCGGCCGCAACGGCGTCGGCGTCCTTACCCGGGTCCCACCGGCGGGCGTCCGTACCTGGGGCGCGCCGGTGCTCAGCCGAGCGGCCGACGGCGCGACCCGGTGGCGCGAGGCGGCGCCCGACGTCCTCGCCCGGGGCCTGCGCCGTTTCGCCGACGAAGGGCGCTACGTCGAGGTGGATCTCGCCGACCGGCCGATCACCGTCGCCTCCCTCTACCTTCCCAAGGGCGGTCTGCCGGCGCACCTGCAGAAGCCCGGCCGGATGCGCGAGGCGCCCGACGGCGGCGCGAGGTACGCCCGCAAGATGGCCTTCCTCGACGCCTTCGCCCGCCACCTGGACCATTCGCGACGGCGGGCCCGCCGCGCCGGACGCGACTTCCTGCTGCTCGGCGACCTGAACATCGCACCCGAGCCCGCCGACGTCACCCGGTGGCGGGCCAGCCGGCAGATGGAGGGCTTCCTGCCCGAGGAGCGCGAGTGGTTCGCCGCGGTCACCGGCCCTCGTCGCCTCGTCGACGTCGTACGCCGGCTTCGTCCCGACGAGATCGGGCCGATGTCGTGGTGGAGCTGGCTGGGCCAGACCTTCGAGAACGACGTCGGCTGGCGGATCGACCATCATCTGGCCACTCCGGCGCTGGCCCGCGCCGCCGTCAGCGCCTCGGTCGATCGCGCCGCGACACGCCCCGAACGGATGAGCGACCACGCGCCCGTCGTGGTGGAATACGCAGTCGACCATACGGATCACCTCTGATCGCGCCTGGGGCCGGAATCCCTTCGTTGTAACCCGTTTGTTACCGCAGACCCTTTACGGGCCGGGCGCCCATCTGATTGCCTGCCCGCTGCGGTCTTTCACGCCGCCGGGCCGAACGCGGCCCGATGACAACTCCCGGAGGGCAAGTTGAATCGTCGTGTGACGAGTGCCGTCACGGCGGGCGCACTGATGTTCGTGACACCAGTGTTGGCCACGATGCCGGCTCAAGCAGCACCCCAGTCAGCAAAGCCAGATCCCGCGCCCACGAAGGCCGAGGCGGGCGCCGAGCGCAGTCACAACCGCTTCGACCCCCTGGCGACCCAGAAGGCCTCCACCAAGCAGCGCGCGCTCGACGAGCTCGCCGCCGGTGACGCCCGCCTGGTCGGCAAGGGCACCAAGCGCAAGATCGAGCTCGCCGACGGCTCCCTGGTCTCCTACCCGATCAACCAGACCGCGCAGCTGCTCACCTTCCTCGTCGAGTTCGGCGACGACGAGACCGGCTCGCCGTTCCCCGGCCAGACCGGTCCGCTGCACAACGAGATCCCCGAGCCGGCCCGGTCGGACAACACCAGCTACTGGAAGTCGGACTTCTCCCGCGAGCACTACCTGGACATGTTCTTCAACGGCATGCCCGAGCAGGACGGCGAGTCCTTCAAGGACTCCTACAAGGAGATGTCGAGCGGCCGCTTCGACCTCGAGGGCGACGTCAGCGACTGGGTCAAGCTCGACAAGGCCGCCGGCACCTACAGCCAGGCCGACGGTGAAGAGTCCCAAGAGGACATGACCGACTTCATCCAGGACTCGGCCAACGCCTGGTACGACGACCAGATCGCCCAGGGCAAGACGCCCGAGCAGATCGTCGAGTATCTCGACGGATTCGACGTGTGGGACCGCTTCGACCTCGACGGCGACGGCATCACCGACGAGCCGGACGGCTACATCGACCACTTCCAGGCCATCCACGCCGGCAGCGGCGAGGAGGCCGGCGCCGAGCCGTGGGCCATCTGGTCGCACCGCTGGTCGGCCAACCAGGGCGGCTTCAACCAAGACGGTCCGGAGACGACCGAGGACTGCACCGCGTGCTACCCCGCCGGCGGCATCCAGATCGGCGACACCGGCATGTGGATCCGCGACTACACCACCGAGCCGGAGGACGGCGGCCTGGGCGTGTTCGCCCACGAGTTCGCCCACGACCTCGGGCTGCCCGACTTCTACGACACGAAGAAGGGCGACAACGGCACCGGCTTCTGGACGCTGATGAGCTCCGGCTCGTGGCTCAGCCACGGCGACGGCGCCACCGGCACCACGCCCAACCACATGGGTCCGACGGAGAAGCGCTTCCTCGGCTGGTACGGCGCCAACGACCTGGCGACCGTCGACGTCGCGGCCGGCGAGAGCGGCAAGGTCACCCTCGGTCCCTCGTACCACGCCAGCACCGTCGGTGCCCAGGCCGCGCTGGTCAACGTCCCCGACGGCTACACCGACGCCGAGGCGCCCGAGGAGCTGGGCGAGGGCACCTTCCTGTACTCCGGTGAGCGGGACCGCACCTCCGCGACCGCGGTCAGCAAGCCGATCGCGATCACCGCAGCCACCGCCGACCTGACGGCGAAGGTCAACTACGACATCGAGGAGGACTGGGACTACGCCTACCTCCAGGTCTCCGACGACGACGGTGCCACCTGGACCTCGGTCGCCACGAGCGAGTCGCGCACGACGAACCCGAACGGGTCCAACCTCGGCCAGGGCATCTCGGGTGCCACCGATGGCTGGATCGACCTCACCGCCGACCTGAGCGCCTACGCGGACAAGACCGTGCGGCTGCGGTGGAACTACGTGACCGACGACAACACCCACGGGTTCGGCATGGCGGTCGACGACCTGGCGGTCGGCGACTACACGTCGAACTTCGACAGCGCCAACGACTGGACCCTGGGCGGTTGGTTCGCCGCGGCCGAGGGCACCTACCAGGCCAACTACTCGCAGTACTACCTGGTGGAGAACCGTCAGTACATGGGCTACGACGCCACCTTGGCCGAGGGCCCCTACATCGGCACCAACGTGCGCACCAACACCAGCCGCGTCGCCTACTACCCCTATCAGGACGGCATGCTGGTCTGGTTCCAGAACGGGCTCTACGGCGACAACAACACCATCCTGCACCCCGGTGGCGGTCAGTCGCTTCCGGTCGACGCGCACCCGAAGATGATCAAGTGGAGCGACGGCAGCCGCCCGAACAGCCGCCTGCAGTCCTACGACGCCACCTTCGACGTCGACACGACCGACGGCGTCTCGTTCACCGCGGAGGCGGAGCCGGACGGCACCCGGACGCTCAGCGTGCCGTCCAGCCCGGGCGTCACGACGTTCGACGACACCGACCCCGACGCCTACTGGGACGCTGAGAACCCGTGGGGCTCCACGAAGGTGGCCGGCTCCGGCACGATCATCAAGGTCCTGTCGTCCAACGAGACCACCGGCCAGATGGTGATCGAGATCGGCTCGAAGGCCCCGAAGGCCACCAAGGCGCCCGTCGTCAGCGGCAAGGCCCAGGTCGGCAAGACCCTCAAGGCGAGCACCGGCACGTGGGACCAGAGCGATCTGACCTACAGCTACCAGTGGTACGCCTCGGGCCAGCTGATCAACGGTGCGACCGCCGCGACCTACCAGCTCCAGCCGCAGGACGTCGGCAAGAAGATCACCGTGATGGTCACCGCCAAGTCGGCCACCTCGATCGAGGGCGTCGCGGAGTCGGCCCCGACTGCGAAGGTCGCCAAGGCGCCCACCAAGGTCAAGGTCACCGCGCCCAAGCCGATCAAGAAGGGCAAGAAGGCCAAGGTCACCATCGAGGTGACCTCCGCCTTCACCCCGACCGGCATGGTCAAGGTGAAGTACGCCGGCAAGCTGGTCGGCGTGAAGGCCCTCAAGAACGGCAAGGTCACCGTGACCGTGCCGGCCAAGAAGAAGGCCGGGAAGTACGCGCTGGTCGTGAAGTACCAGGGCGCTGACGCCTTCGCTCGGTCCTCGAAGACGGTGAAGCTCACCGTCAAGTAGCACCCAGAGCCATTCGGGCCCGACACGGGGCCGGTCCATACCAGGGCCGGTCCCGTGCGGCATTTCGGAGTCACGCACGCCTCGTCGGTGAGAAGATCCGTACGCCGCAGGAGCCGACCTCTTTACATTCTCTTTACTTTCAGTAGGGTGCCTGAGTCTGTTACCCCCAGTGGCAGGTCAACCACGTGCGCTCGTCGATTTCGGCGACGGGCCGAACCGACCCCACAGAGGGAGACAAATGGCTGTGTCACGCGCCCGGTCAGCGAGCTCAGGTGAGTCACGCGGACGCTTCGAGGTCGGACGTCGCGGACTGCTGAAGGGTGGCGCGGTCACCGCCGCCGCCGGTGCCGTGGCCGCCACGAGCTCGGCGCCCGCATCCGCAGCGGGGAGCTACACCAAGACTCCGGTGCCCACCGCTCGCGAACGCCACGCAATCAACCGGTTCACCTTCGGGTTCACTCCCGACACCCTGGCTCAGCTGCGGGCCGCCGGCACGCCCGAGCGCTGGTTCACCGCGCAGCTCTCGCCCGCGACGGTGAGCGAGAGCGCGATGGCCACCGCCGTCGACAGCTGGTGGCCGACGTCGGTGATGGGCACGCCCCAGCAGGTGTCCACGGTGCCGGAGGGCGGCCACGTCGCGGCCGGGAACTACCGCACCTGGGCGATGGTGAAGCGGATGTACTCCAACCGCCAGGTGCTGGAGATCATGTCGGAGTTCTGGGAGAACCACTTCTACATCCCGCTGGTCGACGACGGCGTCCTCCAGTTCCGCAGCAGCTTCGGGCGCGACATCAAGCGGCTGGCGCTCACCAGCTTCGAGGAGCTGCTCCAGGCCTCCACCACGCACGCGGCGATGAACATGTCGCTGGACAACGTCCGGTCCAAGAAGGGCGCGATCAACGAGAACCTGGGCCGCGAGCTCCTCGAGCTGCACACCGTCGGCCAGGGCAAGTACACCGAGGACGACGTCAAGAACTCCGCGCGGATGCTCACCGGCTACCAGGTGAAGACCGCCCCGGAGTGGATCGCCTGGTACGACCCGTCGCTCCACCATGTCGGGGAGCTGCAGATCATGGGCTTCACCCATCCGAACGCCGACGCCGACGGCCAGGCCGCCACGCGCGCCTATCTGCGCTACCTGGCCCACCACGAGGCGACCGCGCGCCGGATCTGCCGCAAGCTCGCGGTCCGGTTCGTCAGCGACACCCCCAGCAACGCCCTGGTCGAGGACCTCGCCGGCGTCTACCGCTCCAGCGGCACCAAGATCGAGCCGGTCCTGCAGAAGCTCTTCGGGCACCCGGAGTTCTGGGACTCCGCCGACAAGAAGGTGCGCACCCCCACCGACGAGCTGATCACCGTCTACCGGGCCCTCGGCACCGAGTTCGCCAAGCCGCCCGGTCCCGCCGGCGGAGGCACCAACCAGATGTCGGTGCTCGGCCTGAGCCTCGGTGACATCCCGTTCAACTGGACCGCACCCGACGGGCCGCCGGCCGACAACGCGGCGTGGACCAACCCGTCCCGGTTCCTCGGCAGCTGGGAGCTGCACATCGGGATGATCGACGGCTGGCCGCACGACGCGAAGAACCGACCGCACGCCGACTGGCTGCCCGAGGACGGCATCACGCTGGCCGAGTTCGTCGACCACCTCAGCCGGGTCCTGCTCGGCCGGGAGTCGACCGACCGCCTGCTGAACGCCTGCACGACCTCGGTCGGCTTCGGCGCGAACGAGGTCATCACCAGCACTCACACCATCATCCGGCACAACCGGGTGCGCCACCTGCTGAGCCTGGTGCTCAACCAGCCCGTGTTCTACCTGCGCTGAGGGGCCGACATGACTACGAACCTGACCTCGAACAACATCGACGCGACTGCCGGATCCTGCTGCGACTTCCAGGCCTCGGTCTCGCGTCGCAACGCATTCCGGATCGGAGCCGGGCTGGCCGGTGGCCTGGCCGCCGTCAGCGTGCTCGGCGACGCCTTCATCGAGACCGCCTACGCCGCCACCGGCAAGGCCGACCGGGTGCTGGTCGTCCTCTCGCTGCGCGGAGCGGCCGACGGGATGTCGCTGATGGTGCCGCACGGCGACCCCGTCTACTTCGCCGCGCGGCCCTCGATCTCGATCCCCAAGGAGCGGCTGATCGCGGCCGACGACTTCTTCGGCCTGCACCCAGAGCTCGCGCCGCTGCTGCCGATGTGGGAGGCCGGCTCCATGGCTGCCATCCACGCCACCGGGCAGCGGGTCACCACCCGCTCGCACTTCTCCGCGATGGAGGAGGTCGAGGACGCCGATCCCGGCTCTTCGGAGCGAGTGGGCTGGCTGAACCGGCTGCTGTCGCTCAACCCGGCCGGCACCAGCCTGCTCAACGGCATCCAGCTCGGCAGCACGACCCTGGCCACCCAGAGCTACGGTCCCACACCGGTCCTGGCGACCCGCGGCCTCGACGCGATCCGGGTCAGCGGGCCGGATCCGAACGGGTGGCTGACCGGGATGCGCTCGCTGTGGCAGGACGAGAAGAACGGGCCGGTGGCCGGTGGCGCCCGCGCGTTCGCGGTGGCCGACACCTTCGCCCCGGTGATCGCCAGCCCCAAGGGCACCGGCTACCCGGCGGGCGACCTGGGCTCGGCGCTCGCCGCGACCGCGCGAATGATCCGCGCGGACGTCGGTGCCGAGGTGATCACCGTCGACCAGGGCAGCTGGGACCACCACCAGAACGTCGGGAACCTCTCCGGAGGCAACCTCCTCACGATGGTCAAGCCGCTGGGGGCGGCGCTCGCAGCCTTCTTCAAGGATCTGGGTCCGCTGGCCGACAAGGTGACCGTCGTGACCATCAGCGAGTTCGGCCGCCGGGTGAAGGAGAACGCCGGACGCGGTCTGGACCACGGACACGGCAACGTCATGTTCGTCCTCGGCGGCGGCGTCAAGGGTGGCTACTACGGCCGGTGGCCAGGCATCGAGAACACCGACAACGCCGACCTCCCGGTCACCACCGACTACCGCGACGTCCTCGCCGAGGTGGTCTCGGTGCTCTACCCCGAGCGCCGGTTGAGCACGGTGTTCCCCGGCCTCACCCCTGCCCGCGTCGGATTCATGCACTCCTCGACGTCGCTCGAAGGTGGCGGCGACGTGCTGCCGAGGCAGCCTGCGGGCTTCTACCGCTCCATGGGCACCAAGCGCGGCAAGGCCCGGGTTCGTCGTCGCGTCACCGCGCCGGAGCCGGTGCTCTCCGCGGCCGGTCTGAAGGCCGGGGTCGCGGTGACCTATCGCTGGGAGACGACCGCCGGCGGGAAGGTCCGCAAGCGCGGCAGCAACCCGAGCGCCGTCGTCCGCAAGAAGTGGAAGGGCTCGGACCTGAAGGTGCGGATCACCTGCCGCGCGGCGGGCTACCAGCCGCTGGAGCGGGTGGTGTCGTTCGGCACGGTCAGGAAGTAGGACCCTTCACCCTCCGTTCACCGTGCTCGGGCGTGTCGGACCGGAATCGGCCCGGCGACGGTCGTAGCGTCGGCACCAGTGGCCAGTGGGGAAGCTGGCTGCATCGGGAGGCCCCAGCGTGAGAGATCACGATCAGTTCACCGACGAGGTGTCAGCGATGGCACCTGCGGTGGAAGGACGCCGGCACTCCGGCGCTGGGGCACCTCTCCGGTCCAACTGCGTCGACTAGGGGCCGGGCGAGGAGTGCGCGCGCGGCTCGGTAAGGGGTTCACCGTGGCCACAGCCGCAACCCGCACCTACGTCCTCGACACCAGCGTCCTGCTCGCCGACCCCGGCGCGATGGGTCGCTTCGAGGAGCACGAGGTCGTCCTGCCCGTCGTGGTGATCACCGAGCTGGAGGCCAAGCGCCACCACCCCGAACTCGGCTACTTCGCCCGCTCGGCACTGCGCCGCCTCGACGACCTGCGGGTCACCCACGGACGCCTCGACGAGGCGGTGCCCGTGGGGGAGTACGGCGGCACGCTGCGCGTCGAGCTGAACCACACCGACCCGACCTCGCTCCCGTCGGGCTTCCGGCTCGGGGACAACGACACCCGGATCCTCGCGGTCGCACGCAACCTTGCCGAGGAGGGGAAGCGGGTCACCTTGGTGTCCAAGGACCTCCCGATGCGGATCAAGGCCTCCGCCGTCGGCCTCGACGCCCAGGAGTACCGCGCCGAGGCGATCTCCGACTCCGACACCGGCTACAGCGGCATGGCCGAGCTCGACGTGGAGGCCGCCGCGCTCGACGAGCTCTACGACGACGGCACGATCGATCTCGATCAGGCGCGCGACCTGCCGTGCCACCAGGGTCTGGTCCTGCTCTCCGAGCGCGGGACTGCGCTGGGCCGGGTCGGCGCCGACAAGCGGGTGCACCTGGTTCGTGGGGACCGGGAGGCCTTCGGCATCCACGGCCGCAGTGCCGAGCAGCGGATCGCGCTGGAGATGCTGATGGATCCCGAGGTCGGCATCGTGTCGCTGGGCGGCCGGGCCGGCACCGGCAAGTCGGCGCTCGCGCTGTGCGCCGGTCTCGAGGCGGTCCTCGAGCGGCGCCAGCACCAGAAGGTCGTGGTGTTCCGGCCGCTGTTCGCCGTCGGAGGTCAGGAGCTGGGCTACCTGCCCGGCTCGGAGACCGAGAAGATGTCGCCGTGGGGCCAGGCGGTCTTCGACACCCTCAGCGCGGTCACCTCGCGCGAGGTGATCGAGGAGGTCCTCGACCGGGGGATGCTCGAGGTGCTTCCGCTCACCCACATCCGCGGCCGGTCCCTGCACGACTCGTTCGTGATCGTCGACGAGGCGCAGTCCTTGGAGCGCAACGTGCTGCTCACGGTCCTCTCGCGGATCGGGGCGAACTCCAAGGTCGTCCTCACCCACGACGTCGCCCAGCGCGACAACCTGCGGGTGGGACGCCACGACGGCGTCGTCGCGGTGATCGAGAAGCTCAAGGGCCACCCGCTCTTCGCGCACGTCACGCTGACCCGGTCCGAGCGCTCGCCGATCGCCGCGCTGGTCACCGAGATGCTCGAGAACGCCACGGTGTGAGAGCGCCGGGCAGGTTCGAGCGGCTGCGACTTCTGGGACCTGTGAGTTCTGTGTGACTCAAGTGATCTGATGTGACATAGATCTGATTGAAACTCTGCACAGATCTCGCGGTTCGGTTTGCACCTGCCTCAAGCAGACGGCATGGTGGGCCGAGATCTTTAGTGGTCCAGCGTCGGACCCAGCCGATCGCCCGCCTTTGAGGCACCGACTGCCGTCTACCCCTGGGTTCCACTTGTGTCGAAGCATGTAAAGCACGTCCCGAAGCACCGTGCCGCCCCCGCGCGACCCGCTCTGCCCGTCGCGCCGCGCAAGGTGATCGGCACCACGGTGGTGCTGTCCTCGCTCGCGGTCGCCGCCACCGGCGCGACCATCTCCGGCGGCCTGCTGATGGGCTCTGACGGTCCGGCCACCGCGAACGCGGCCGATGGGTCCGATCGCACGAAGGTGCAGGCCGACCTCGCCTCGGCGCCCCTGTCCACCAGCGGTGGCGACAGCGACTCCGCCGACGACTCCTCGTCGCTCGGGATCGACCCCGAGCTCGCCGCGCGTGCGGCCGAGGTCGAGCCGCTGGCGCGCACGACCGAGCTCTCCCGCTCCGCCGACCGGCGCGAGGCCACCGACCCGCTCAAGGCGGCCGCGCTCACCACCGAGGCCGAGGGCCCGGTCGAGGCCGGCAGCCAGGACCTCTCCGACGCCGACCCGCGCGACATCGCCCGCGCCCTGCTCGCCGAGTTCGGCTTCGGCGCCGACCAGTTCTCCTGCCTCGACTCGCTCTACATCCGCGAGTCGAACTGGAACCCCTACGCCGACAACCCCTCGTCCTCGGCCTACGGCATCCCGCAGGCGCTGCCGGGCTCGAAGATGGCCTCGGCCGGCGCCGACTGGGCCACGAACCCCGTCACCCAGATCCGCTGGGGCCTGGGCTACATCCAGGACCGCTATGGCAGCCCCTGCGGCGCATGGGGCCACAGCCAGTCCCACGGCTGGTACTGAGCCACACGACGTACCGGCCACGCCCGACCACATCGAATCGGACGCGGGGCGTCCTGGTTGTCACCTACCGTGGCGCGATGGCCATAGCCCGGCACCCCACCGTCGTCATCGACTGCGCCGACGCCGACGCACTCGCCCACTTCTATGCCGCCCTGCTCGACTGGCGCATCGACCCGCAGGACGGCTGGATCGACGTCCGAGCAGAGGATGGTCGCCGCCTCAGCTTCCAGTCCGTCGAGGACTACCGACCGCCGTGCTGGCCGGGGCAGGAGCGGCCCCAGCAGATGCACCTCGACGTCGTCGTGGACGATCTCGACGAGGCCGAGGCTGCGGTCCTTGCGCTAGGGGCCACCAAGCACCAGATCCAGCCCGGCATGACCTTCCGCGTCTTCGACGACCTCGCCGGCCACCCGTTCTGCCTCTGCCTCAGTTGACCCGCGCGCACACCAGGTATCGCTCGTCGGTGATCGGGCCGCCCCAGTAGACGTCGTCGGTCATCGGGAGCACCCGGACGTCGGCGCCGACCGTCGCGGCCAGCCGCTCGGTGTCGGCCGCCGTGAGGCCGGCGCCGGTGTGCCACCGTCCCTCGACCAGCAGTAGGCGGCCGCCGGGGCGGAGCAGGGCGGCCCAGCGAGCGAGCGCGGTCGCGGGGTCGGGCAGCGCCCACAGCACGTGCCGGCACAAGACGACGTCGGCCGACCCGAGCGGGTAGGCCGGGGCGGCGGCGTCGCCGACGACGAACTCGACCTCGAGACCGGCCTCGGTCGCCTTGGTGCGGGCGCGCTCGATCATGCGTGGCGCGAGGTCGAGTCCGCGGACCCGGTGCCCGGCCTCGGCCAGCAGCAGCGACAGCGTGCCCGTACCGCACCCGAGGTCGACGACGTCGGACGGCGGCTCCGGAAGCTGCGACGCCAGGAGCGCGCGCCACGCCTCGCGGGTGGTGGGTTCGCCCAGGCCGTGGTCGGGCTCGTCGTCGAAGCGCTCGGCCTCGCCGTCCCAGTAGTCGCGTTGGTCGAGGCTCATCGGCCGAGCCTATCGGCGCCGGAGCGGCCGCGACTCGGCCGACCGCCGACGCTGGTGGTCATCTCGGTCGCGGGGCGGCGGTGAGCAGGAGCCGAGCCGGCGTGCCGGCGAGCCCAGCGATCAGGCGGGTCAGCAAGGGACGCACGGCGAGGTAGGAGATGACCGCGACCACCGCGCCAGCGACGAGGCCAGCGACGACATCGAGCGGGAAGTGAGCTCCGACGTAGACCCTCGTAGCCGCCATGAGCAGCGCGAGCGAGGTGGCCAACAGCCCGAGCCTGCGATGAGCCAGCCAGACGCCGGCTGCCACCGCACCGGCCATCACCGCGTGGTCGCTCGGGAAGGCGTAGTCGGTGCTCCGGGGCACCAGGACGAGCACGCCGGGCAGCGCCGTATACGGCCGCGGCTCGGCGACTGCCGCGCCGAGGAGCTGGTTGACGCCGACCGCGATCAGCACGCCGAGCGGGGCCCACAGTGCGGCCGAGACCTGCCGGACGTCGCCACCGCGGCGGGCCCACCACCACGAGAGCAGCAGGAGGGCACCGAACAGCACCACGCCGTACTCGGCGAACAGCCGCGCGGCCTCGTGCAGCCACGGGGTATCGCGCGAGAGGTCGTTCACCGCGCCGAACCAGCGCTCTTCGGTGGTCCCTCCGACGACGTGTCCGGGGTGTGCGACCGGCATCCGGCATCCCTCCGATCGCGCAGCCTCGACGGCCACCCTGGTTGACAGGGATGAACCTAGGGTCGCTTCTTGAGGCGGAGGTGAGGATTCGCGAAGGGCCGCCTGTGTGCCGCGCCGCCGCTAGCGCGCCACGAACACCGAGACGTGGCCTGCGTAGTCGCGCGAGCCGTCGAACGCCGGGAGCGCCCACTCGACGTCCTCGGGCGTGGACTCCAGGTAGGCCAGGGCTGCGGCGTGGTCGTGGAAGACCGCCTGGGTGCGCAGGTCGTCGCGGGTGATGTCGTCGAAGTGCTCGGCGAGCGCCTGCTCGCCGTTCTCGCTCGAGAACTGCGTGACCAAGGGCTCGCCGCCACCTTCGCGGCGCAGGTCGATGAGATGGTCGTCGCCATTGGTCACCGCGACCAGGGTTCCTCCGGGGCGCAGCACGCGGCGCATCTCCGAGAGACCCCGATGCAGGTCGGGAACGTGGTACAGCATCCACATCGCCGAGACGGCGTCGAAGGTGTCGTCGGCGAAGGGGAGATCCTCGGCGTCGGCGACCTGCGCGGTCACCCCGCGCGAGGCGGTGAGCTCCACCAGCCGCTGGGACTGGTCGACCGCGATCACCTCGGCCTCCGGGAGCGCGGCCACGATGCGGGAGGCGAACGCGCCGGTCCCGCAGCCGACCTCGAGCACGGCGTCGGGCGTCGCGTCGACGAGGGCGGCCAGTGCCTCGGTCGCCGGGTCGCGTCCGTCGGCGGTGGGGTACCAGACCGACAGTCGGGTCTCGAGGTGGGCCTCGGTGCGGTACTGCTCGCGAACCAGGTCGCGATCGGACATGCTCATGGGTGGGTCATCCCCTCCAGGTC
Source organism: Nocardioides epinepheli (assembly GCF_037936805.1). Lineage (NCBI taxonomy): Bacteria > Bacillati > Actinomycetota > Actinomycetes > Propionibacteriales > Nocardioidaceae > Nocardioides > Nocardioides epinepheli. The sequence goes on from NZ_JBBMMC010000023.1 coordinate 26,825, forward strand.
GAGGGCCGCATCGAGCTCGGCCTCGGTGATCTCGCCGCGCTCGACGTAGCCGAGGGCGAGAACGGTCTCGCGGATGGTGCGTCCCTCGGCCAGCGCCTGCTTGGCGATCTTCGCCGCGGCCTCGTAGCCCAGGTGACGGTTCAGCGGGGTGACGACGGAGGGAGACGACTCCGCATAGCGGCGCATCCGGTCGGCGTCGGCGGTGATGCCGTCGATGCAGCGGCGCGCGAGCAGGGTCGTGGACGTCGAGAGCAGCCGCACCGACTCCAGGACGTTGCGCGCGATCACGGGCATGGCGACGTTGAGCTCGAAGCTGCCGCTGGCGCCGGCCATCGTGACCGCGGCATCGTTGCCGACCACCTGGAAGCACACCATGAGGGTGGCCTCCGGCAGCACGGGGTTCACCTTGCCGGGCATGATGCTCGAGCCGGGCTGCAGGTCGGGGAGGTGGATCTCGGCCAGACCAGTGGTGGGGCCCGACGACATCCAGCGCAGGTCGTTGCAGATCTTGGTGAGGCCCACCGCGATCGTGCGCAGCACGCCGCTGAGCTCGACCAGCGAGTCGCGGGTGCCCTGGGCCTCGAAGTGGTTGCGCGCCTCGGTGAAGGCCTGCCCGGTCTCCTCGCTGAGCACCTCGATGACGCGAGCCGCGAAGCCGGGCGGCGTGTTGATGCCGGTGCCGACCGCGGTGCCGCCCAGCGGGAGCTCGCGCACCCGGGGGAGGACCGCCGACAGCCGCTCGGCGCCGTAGCGCACGGTGGCCGCGTAGCCGCCGAACTCCTGCCCGAGCATCACCGGCGTCGCGTCCATCAGGTGGGTGCGGCCGGACTTCACCAGCTCGCCGAACTCCTCCGACTTCGCCTCCAGCGAGTCGGCCAGCGTGTCCAGCGCGGGCACCAGGTCGTTGACGACGGCGAGGGTCACCGCGACATGGATCGCGGTCGGGAAGGTGTCGTTGCTCGACTGGCTGGCGTTGACGTGGTCGTTGGGATGAGCCTCGATGCCGGCCTTCGCGGCCAGCGAGGCGATCACCTCGTTGGCGTTCATGTTGCTGCTCGTGCCCGAGCCGGTCTGGAAGACGTCGATGGGGAACTCGTCGTCGTGCTCGCCGGATGCGACCGACCTGGCGGCGGCGATGATCGCGTCCGCGACCCCCGCGTCCACCACGCCGAGCTCGCCGTTGACCGCCGCGGCTGCCGCCTTGACGTGGCCCAGGGCGTGCACCAGGGCCGGCTCGATCGGTGTCCCGCTGATGGGGAAGTTCTCCACCGCGCGCTGGGTCTGCGCTCGCCACAGCGCCGCGGCGGGTACCTCGACCTCGCCCATCGAATCGTGTTCGATCCGGACGCCGTGGGTGTCGTTCACTACCCCAACCTAACCGCAGGGTGCACATGGCGCCCCACCCTCGGCGACTACCGGCCGGTAGGGCTCCGCCCGGGTCCGAGGCAGCCGAGGTAGAGCCAGTAGTGCTCGTCGCGCTCGCCGAGACGCACGTCGTATCGCTCGACCCGGACCGAGGAGAAGACCGCGGTGAGGGTCTCCTCGAGGTCTGGGGCCTCCGCGGCCGACCAGACCGCGACCGCGCCTCCGGGCCGGAGCAGGTCGCGCGCACGCTGGAGGAAGTGGTTCTCGTACAACGCGGCGTTGGCGTCGTGGACCAGGTAGCCCGGGCCGTTGTCGACGTCGAGCAGCAACAGGTCGTAGGAGGCGGGGCGGGCCTCGGCGACCGCGGCCGCGATGTCGGCGACGACGAGGCGGACCCGGCTGTCGGCGATGACGCCCGGGCCGTGCTCGATGGTGCCGTCGCGCATCCAGTCGACCAGGGCCTGCTCGAGCTCGACCACCACGCAGCGCTCCACGCGTGGATCGGCCAGCACCTCGTGCATGGTGAAGCCCAGCCCGAGTCCACCGATCATCACCGCGCGCGGCTCCGCCACGGCCGCCAGGGCCATGGCGGCGAGCGCACGCTCGGTCGTGGTCTCCACGGTGTCCATCACGAAGACGCCGTTGGCGCGCAGCTCGAGCGCCGCGGGCGAGCCGGCCTCGCCCTGGCGGCGTCGCAGCACCAGCTCGCCGCGCTCGGACTCCGCACGGGCGATCTCGATGGAGCCCATCGCGGTCACTCCGCCGAGCGCACCCGGATGCCGGCCGGCCCGATCGAGCTGAGCGGCACCGTGACCGCGCCCGAGGGGTCGGTGAAGAAGTCGTTGCCCTTGTCGTCGACCACGATGAAGGCCGGGAAGTCCTCGACCTCGATCTTCCAGACCGCCTCCATGCCGAGCTCGGGGTACTCCAGCACCTCCTGGCTCTTGATGCAGTCCTGGGCGAGCCGGGCGGCTGGGCCGCCGATCGAGCCGAGGTAGAAACCGCCGTGGGTGGCGCAGGCGTCGGTGACGACCTTGGAGCGGTTGCCCTTGGCGAGCATCACCATCGAGCCGCCGGCCGCCTGGAAGGCCTCGACGTAGGAGTCCATCCGGCCGGCCGTCGTCGGCCCGAAGGACCCTGACGCCATCCCCTCCGGGGTCTTGGCCGGACCGGCGTAGTAGACGGGGTGGTTCTTGAGGTAGTCCGGTATCTCCTCGCCGGCGTCGAGGCGCTCCTGGATCTTGGCGTGCGCGATGTCGCGGGCCACCACCAGCGGACCGGTGAGGGACAGCCGGGTCTTGACCGGGTGCTTGGAGAGCTCGGCGAGGATGTCGGCCATCGGCTGGTTCAGGTCGATCTCCACGACCTCGCCGCCGGCGATGTCGTCGGCCACGCCGGCGTCGGGCATGTACTGCGCGGGGTCGGTCTCGAGCTGCTCGAGGAACACCCCCTCGGCGGTGATCTTGCCGAGCGCCTGCCGGTCGGCAGAGCAGGACACCGCGATGGCCACCGGGCAGGAGGCGCCGTGGCGGGGGAGCCGCACGACGCGGACGTCGTGGCAGAAGTACTTGCCGCCGAACTGTGCGCCGATCCCGAAGGACTGGGTGAGCTTGAAGACCTCCTCCTCCAGCTCGAGGTCGCGGAAGCCGTGGGCGCTCATCGAGCCCTCGGTGGGCAGCTCGTCGAGGTAGTGCGCCGAGGCGTACTTGGCGGTCTTGAGAGCGAACTCCGCCGAGGTGCCCCCGATGACGATCGCCAGGTGGTACGGCGGGCAGGCCGCCGTACCGAGCGAGCGGATCTTCTCGTCGAGGAAGCTCAGCATCCGCTTCGGGTTGAGGATCGCCTTGGTCTCCTGGAACAGGAACGACTTGTTGGCCGAACCGCCGCCCTTGGCCATGAACAGGAACTTGTACTCCGGCTTCCCGTCCTTGGTCGGCGTGGCGTACAGCTCGATCTGGGCCGGAAGGTTGCTCCCGGTGTTCTTCTCCTCGTAGGTCGTCAGCGGCGCCAGCTGGGAGTAGCGCAGGTTGAGCTTGGTGTAGGCGTCGAACACGCCCTGCGAGATCGCCTCGGCGTCGTCGGCCCCGGTGAGGACGCCCTCGGACTTCTTGCCCATCACGATCGCGGTGCCGGTGTCCTGGCACATCGGCAGCACGCCGCCCGCGGAGATGTTGACGTTCTTGAGCAGGTCCAGTGCCACGAAGCGGTCGTTGCCCGAGGCCTCCGGGTCGTCGATGATCCGGCGCAGCTGCGCGAGGTGCGCGGGGCGCAGGTAGTGGCTGATGTCGTGCATCGCCTCCGCCGTGAGCTGCCGCAGTGCCTCCGGCTCCACCTTCAAGAACGTCTGCCCGTCGACGTCGACGGTCGAGACCCCCTCGGTGGTGATCAGCCGGTACGGCGTCTGGTCGGCGCCGGTCGGGAGGAGGTCGGAGTAGCGGAACTCGGGCTCGGTGCTCACGGTCGCATCGTAGGACGTGGCGTCGGCCCACGACGACGACGGGATGATGGACGGTCGGTTCGCGGGTCGAGGTCGCCGTAGGGTGGGGTCGTGGACGAGGCCGAGCGAACCCCCGAGCTACGCATCTCCGACGCCGACCGGCACGCGGTCGCCGAGATCCTCCGCGAGGCGGCGGGGGAGGGGCGGCTCGACATGGACGAGCTCGACGCGCGGCTGGAGGCCACCTACGCCGCGCGGACCTACCCCGAGCTGGTGCCGATCACCAGTGACCTGCCCACCTCGTTGCCGCGACCGCGGGACCCCTCGGCCGCGGTCGAGCGACCGGCGGCGACGGGCACGCCGGTCGTGCGGTCCGGAGAGCCGGTCAAGCCGGTGCGGCACTTCGCCGTGATGAGCGGCGTGGAGCGCAAGGGGGTGTGGACCGTACCGGCGCAGATGACCGTCACCGCCTTCTGGGGTGGGGCCGATCTCGACCTGCGCGAGGCCCGCTTCGGTGCCGCCGAGTGCGTGCTCACCGTGAACGCGATCATGGGTGGCGCCCACGTGGTCGTCGGCCCCGACGTCGACGTGGTCGTCGAGGGCGTCGGGATCATGGGCGGGTACTCCGGTCCCTCAGACAGGGTCGAGGCCGAGCTCACGCCCGACTCGCCGACGCTGCGGATCAAGGGCTTCGCGCTCTGGGGTGGCGTCGACGTCGAGCGCAAGCGCCGCCGCGACGAGCTCCCGCCGGGCGGCAAGCCGCGTCAGATCGACTGACACCTCGCCGACGCGCCCGGGCAGTTCCGTCCCGCTACGCACGCGACGGCGCCTCCGAGCCGAGGCTCGGGGGCGCCGTCGCGTCGAGGTGGCGATCAGACCTTGTTCAGCGCCCGCTCCTCCAGGCGTCCGGCCCGCTCCTTGTCGACGGTGAGGTTCTCCCCGGTGCCCGGGTCGAAGAGGTGGATCTTGTCGGTGTTGACCCAGATCTCGGCCTCGTCGCCCGCGGCGATCCGGCTGGCGCCGTCGAGTCCGACGACCAGCTGGGTGCGCAGCGAGTCGCCGTCGAGGTCGCGCTCGAGCTGCTGGAGCTGCTCCTGCACCTCCGGCGGCGCCTCGAACGGGACGTAGGCGTAGGCCTTGTCGCCGAGCCACTCGACCACCTCGACGTTCGCCGGGAACGTCGAGCCCTCGGCCTTGGTCTCGACCACGCTGGCGTCCTCGAAGTGCTCGGGACGGATGCCTGCGATGAGCAGTCCCTTGCCGGCGACCCGCTCGGCCTTCTCCGGTGAGATCTGCACCGAGCCGAACGGCAGCTTCACCGTGGTCCCCTCGACCGTGGCCGGGAGGAAGTTCATCGGCGGTGAGCCGATGAAGCCGGCGACGAACAGGTTGCCGGGGTTCTCGTACAGCTCACGCGGCGTCGCCAGCTGCTGGAGGACGCCCCGCTTGAGGACCGCGACCCGGTCGCCCAACGTCATCGCCTCGGTCTGGTCGTGGGTGACGTAGACCGTGGTGATGCCCAGTCGCTTCTGCAGTCGCGCGATCTCGCTGCGCATCTGGCCACGCAGCTTGGCGTCCAGGTTCGACAGCGGCTCGTCGAAGAGGAACGCGTCGGCGTCCCGGACGATCGCCCGCCCCATCGCGACCCGCTGACGCTGACCACCCGACAGGTTGCCGGGCTTGCGCTCGAGGTGCTCGTCGAGCTCGAGGGTCCTCGACGCCTCGCGCACCTTCTTGTCGACGGTGGCGTCATCCACCTTCGCCAGCCGCAGCGGGAAGGCGATGTTCTCGTAGACCGTCAGGTGCGGGTAGAGCGCGTAGTTCTGGAACACCATGGACAGGTTGCGGTCTCGCGGCGCCAAGTCGTTGACCCGCTTGTCGCCGATCATCATGTCGCCGGAGGTGATGTCCTCCAGGCCCACGATCATCCGCAGCAGCGTGGACTTCCCACAGCCGGACGGGCCGACCAGGATCATGAACTCGCCGTCTTGGACGTCGATGCTCACGTCGTTCACGGCCGGGAAGCCGTCGCCGTACTTCTTGACGATGTTCTTCATGTCGATTGCAGCCATGAACTCAACCCTTCACTGCGCCGGAGGTCAGGCCGGCGACGATCTTGCGCTGGAAAATGAGGATGATCACGATGATCGGGATCGTGGAGATGACCGCACCCGCGGCCAGCAGCGAGGCCGGTCGGTTGAACGGGTCGGCCCCCACGAAGAACGACAGTGAGGCCGGGATCGGGCGGGCGTTCTCGGTCGAGGTGAGCGAGATGCCGAACACGAAGTCGTTCCAGGCGAAGAAGAAGGTCAGGATCGCCGCGGTGAACACGCCGGGGGCGGCCAACGGGACGATGACCTTGCGGAACGCCTGCCACGACGTGGCGCCGTCGACCTGTGCGGCCTGCTCCATCTCCCAGGGGATCTCGCGGAAGAACGCCGACAGCGTCCAGATCGCCAACGGCAGGGTGAACGACATGTACGGGATGATCAGCCCCGGCCAGGTGTCGTAGAGACCGAAGGTGCGCCACATGTCGAACAGCGGGCCCACCAGCGAGACCACGGGGAACATCGCGATGACCAGCGCCATGGTGAGTACGAGCTTCTTGCCGCGGAACTCGAGTCGCGCGACGGCGTAGGCCGCGAGCGTCGCGATGATGACCGACAACGTCGTGGCGATCAGGCTGATGCCGATGGAGTTGAAGATCGCGCGCCGGAACTGCTCGTTGTTCCAGACGTCGATGTAGTTCTGCCATCCGGCGCCACCGCCGTCGGAGGGGAAGAATCCCGGGCTGCCGTTGGTGATCGCGGTCTGCGACTTGAACGACAGCGAGATGATCCACACCACCGGCAACAGGCACCAGATCAGGATCAGCGCGACCCCGACGACCATGCCGATCTTCTGTCCGAGCTTCTGGTTCATCTCAGCCCTCCTGCCGTGCGTCGGCCAGGTTCACTCGGAAGATCTTCACGATCAGGAACGCGATGAGCAGCACCGAGAGGAATAGCAGCACCGACAGCGCCGAGCCCATCCCGATCTGGAACTGCTCGATCGTCTGCCGATAGGTCAAGAAGCTGATCGACTCGGTGTTCTGGGCCCCGGCGGTCATCACGAAGATGTTGTCGAAGATCCGGTAGGCATCCAGTGCCCGGAAGAGCACGGCGACCATGATCGCGGCCTTCATGTTGGGCAGGATCACTCTCCACAGCCGCTGCCACCAGGTGGCGCCGTCGACCTTGGCGGCCTCGATCATGTCCTCCGAGACCTGGGCGAGACCCGCGAGCAGGAGCAGGGACATGAACGGGGTGGTCTTCCAGATCTCGGAGACCATGATCGCGATCACCGCCGGCGTCGTCTCGCCGAACCAGTTGAAGTCCTGGCCGACGAAGGGGAGCCACCCGTTGACGAAACCGTTGGTGTAGCTGAACGCGAACTGCCAGGCGAAGCCCGAGACCACGGTGATGATGCCGTAGGGGATCAGGATCGAGGTGCGGATCACGCCGCGGGCGAAGATGACCCGGTGCATCACCATCGCGAAGGCGAAGCCGATGACGAGCTCGAAGGCCACCGTGACGACCATGTAGAGGACGGTCACGCCCGTGGTCTTCCACAGCAGCGGGTCGGTGAGCGCGACCAGGTAGTTGCTGAGTCCGACGAACTCGCGATCGTCGGGCGCGGTGAGTGAGTAGTTGAACAGCGAGAGGTAGAGCGCCCGGAGCATCGGGAACGCGGTCACGACCAGCATCAGGATGATCGCGGGTGCGACCAGGCGCTGACCCAGGCGGGCCTCGGCCTTCATCCGGTCACTTTCGACCGGCTTGACGGCAGCATGGGTGCTCATAGGAGTGCCTTTCCGTCAAGGACGTCCTGGAGGAACTTCGCCGACTCGCCCGGGGTGGTGTCCGGGTCGACCGAAGTCGGGTCGTGCCACCGGCTCTGGATCGCCTGGGAGATGAGCGCGTAGTAGGCGCTCTTGGGCCGGACCCCGCCGTCCTTGAGACTCTCCTGGAACAGGTCCAGCAGGTCCTGGGGGTAGGCGTCGGTGAGGGCCTTGTCGGAGTAGGCGTCCTCGCGGGCCGGCATCAGTCCGTCGGTGACCGCGAGCTGGGTCTGGGCATCCGGCGTCGTCACGCAGGCGGCCGCTTCCAGAGCCCAGTCGGTGTGCTTGGAGAACGCCCCGACCCCGATGTCGATGCCGCCGACCGGCGGCCGCGACGGCTCACCCTCGACGGTCTGGGGGTACCGCGCCCAGCCCAGGTCGTCGAACTGCTCCTTGGTGGTGGGCTTGTCCTCGCCGGGCTCGTAGTTCTTGTAGACGAACGTCCAGTTCACCATGAACTCGCCGGCCTTGCGGGTGGCGTCGTCCGGCGGGAACATCTGGCCGAGGCTGGTGCCCTCGTTGGATACGGAGAGATCCGGCTGGGCAGCCGGCGAGTCGGCCAGCTTCTTGATGATCGCGGCCGCGTCGGCGGCGGCCTGGGAGTCGATGTCGACCTTGGCGTCCTTGCCCGCCTCGGTGTCGGAGACGATGTCGCCGCCGGCGCCGAGGATCATCGCGTTGATCCATGCGACATAGGCCTCGTACTTGTTCGCCTGGACGCCGACGGTCCCGTCGTTCTCGGAGGCCGCGTCGATGACCTGGTCCCACGTGACCGGCTTGCTCATGTCGAGCCCGGCCGCCTCGGCGAGCGACTTGCGGTACCAGAGGACCTGCGTGTTGGCCCACTGGGGGAAGGCATACACCGAGTCCTCCCACTGCACCGTGTCCGCAGGGCCTTCCAGCACGCCGTCCAGTGCCTTGGTGGCTGCGTCGTCGGGCAGCTTCTCCAGCCAGCCGGCGTTGGCGAACTCGGGCACGAACACGGGGTCGAGGCTCATCAGGTCGGTCGAGGAGTCCTCGGCGGCCAGGCGCCGCGCCAGCTGGGTGCGCTGGTCGGTCGCACCGGAGGGGAGGAGCTGGACCTCGATGTCGTAGTCATCGGTGCTGCACTGCTCGGCGAGCTTGGTGAGCGTATCGACGCCGTCGGGATTGACGTACCAGTTGAGCACCGGCTTGCCGCTGCTGCCGCAGGCGGCGAGCAACGTGGTCGCGAGTACGCCGACCGCCCCGAGCGCGATGCTTCTGCGGCGACGGAGTCGTCCGGGTGGCCGACTCCTGTGGGGAATCTTCACAATGTCTCCCTCCGAGTGCGCTTCGTCACACTGGTCACAACCTGTCCCGTGGGCTCGCGTTTGTCTAGTCCACCGCGCGGGTGCGGGTGGATCGGTGTGTGACCGTGATCCGGGCGCCGTCTTGACGTCCGTCAAGACCGTTCGGGAACGCTAGCGGTGACGACGATCCCCGCGCCATCCCCGCCGGGGTGGTCGACGAGCCCCGGTCCGAGCGCGGGTCAGGAGGCGCGGTCGGCGTTGCGGCGGATGGCCGCAGCGAGGGTCTCGAAGAGGGCGGGGGGCATGTCGTGGCCCATCCCGTCGATCAGCAGCAGGTCGGCGCCGGGGACGGCGGCGGCGGTCGACCGGCCGCCGGAGACGTGCACCATCTTGTCGGCGAGCCCGTGGATCACGGTGGTGGGCACCGGCAGCGCGCGCAGGGCCGGAGTGCGGTCGGGCTGGGTGATGATCGCCGCCATCTGCCGGGTGAGTCCGGCCAGGCTCACGCCGCGGTCGTAGGTCTCGGCGGCCCGCTTCTCCGCGTCGGCGCGCGGCGTCGGGTAGGCCGGTGAGCCGATCATCCGCCAGGTGTTGATGCTGGAGCGGATGTAAGCTTCGCGCCCGGTGCTGCGGGCGAGCAGGTTCCTGATCAGCGAGGGGTGCTGCCAGCCGACGGTGCGACGACCGGTGGTCGACATGATGCTGGTCAGGGACCGGATGCGATCGGGGTGGGCGATCGCCATCGTCTGGGCGATCATGCCGCCCATCGAGACGCCGACCAGGTGCGCCCGCTCGATGCCCAGGTGGTCGAGGAGGCCGTAGGCGTCGCCGGCTAGATCGTCGAGCGAGTACGGCGCGCGCACCGGCACCCCGGCGAACGCGCGCACGAGCATCGAACGGGTCACCCGGCCGCGGCCCCGGCTGGAGCGGCCGGCGTCCCGGTTGTCGAAGCGGATCACGTAGAAGCCGCGCCGCGCGAGCATCTCGCACAGCTCGGGGTCCCACCAGGTCATCGGCCCGGCCAGCCCCATGATGAGCAGCAGCGGCTCGTCGGTGGGCTCCCCGAAGGTCTGGTAGCAGAGCTCGACGTGGGGGGAGACCGGAGCGAAGAGCTCCTCGGAGACGCGGATCGGCGTCGAGTCGGTGGGCCTGGAGGGCATGGAGCCCATCCAACCAAACCGCCGATGGGCGCCAGATCACCCTCCCGTCCGACCCGCTGCCCGTAATCTTGACGGGTGACCGACAGTCCGCTCGCCTCCTTCCTGCTGCCCGACGGCTTCGCCCGGCCCGGGCTGGCGGCGATGATGAAGGAGAGTGCGCTTCTCGGCGAGGCCGGCCGCTACGCCGTCCGGGCCGGCCGTGACTGGCGCGCACGGCACGCGCGTCCCTACACGGGGCGATCGGCTGCCCGCGCGGTGGAGCCGGTGATCCTCGTGCCCGGCTTCATGGCCGGCGACGGCACCTTGTCGTGGATGGCCCGCTCGCTGCGGGCCCGGGGCTTCCGCACCTACCGCTCCCACATCCACGCCAACGTCGGCTGCACCCTCAACGCCGCCGCCCAGCTGGAGTCGCGCCTGGAGGCGATCGCGCTACGCCGCGGCACCCGGGTCCAGGTGGTGGGTCACAGCCTCGGCGGGATGATCGCCCGCGGCATCGCGGTGCGCCGGCCCGACCTGGTCTCCGGACTCGTCACCCTCGGCAGCCCGATCCTCGCGCCGGCCGCCCACCACGTGATGCTCTCGTGGGGCGTCGAGACGCTGGTCCGGCTCTCCCGCGCAGGCGTGCCCGGCCTGATGTCCGAGGAGTGTGTCGCCGGCCTGTGCGCGCGGCAGAGCTTCGACGAGAGTCGCGCCCCGCTGCCGACCGACGTCAGCTTCACCGCGATCTACTCCCGGCGAGACGGAGTCGTCGACTGGCGGGCTTGCATCGACCCCGACGGCGAGCCGGTCGAGGTGACCACCTCGCATCTGGGGATGGCAGTGGACCCCGTGGTCATCGACCACGTCCTCACCGCGCTCGGCCGCGGCGCCGACGCGACGACGTCCGAGGGCCTCCAGATCGCCTGAGCGACGCCGACTCGGCGTGCGGTCAGTTGCCGCCGAAGTCGATCGCGGAGAAGGCCCGCAGCTTCTCCAGCGCGTGGTCGGAGTGGATGGAGCGGATCGTGCCGCTGCGCGAGCGCATGACCAGCGAGTGGGTGCTCACCCCGCCCGAGCGATACCGGACGCCCTTGAGCAGCTCGCCGTCGGTGATGCCGGTGGCGACGAAGAAGCAGTCGTCACCCGAGACGAGCTCGTCGGTGGTGAGGATGGTCTCCGGGCTGAGGTCGTGGCCGGCGTCGATGGCGCGCTGCCGCTCCTCGTCGTCGGTGGGCCACAGGCGCCCCTGGATCACACCGTCCATGCACTTCAGCGCGCAGGCCGCGATGATGGCCTCCGGCGTGCCGCCGACACCGAGCAGGAGATCGATGCCGGTCTCGGGCCGGGCGGCCATGATCGCGCCGGCGACGTCGCCGTCGGAGATGAACTTGATCATCGCGCCGGTCGCGCGGATGTCCTCCACGAGCTGCTGGTGGCGCGGCCGGTCGAGCAGCACCACGGTGACGTCGGAGGCCCGCTTGCCCTTGGCCTTGGCGACCTGGTGGATGTTCTCGGCGACCGGATAGCGCAGGTCGACGACGTCGGCGGCCTCCGGACCGGTGACGAGCTTGTCCATGTAGAACACCGCCGACGGGTCGTACATCGAGCCGCGCGGGGACACCGCGAGCACCGAGACGGCGTTGCTCATGCCCTTGGCCGTGAGCGTGGTGCCGTCGATCGGGTCGACGGCGACGTCGCACTCGGGTCCGGTGCCGTCGCCCACCTCCTCGCCGTTGAACAGCATCGGCGCGTTGTCCTTCTCGCCCTCGCCGATCACCACCGTGCCGCGCATGCCGATGGTGGAGATCATCACCCGCATCGCGTTGACCGCGACGCCGTCGGCGCCGTCCTTGTCGCCACGACCCACCCAGCGGCCGGCTGCCATCGCGGCGGCCTCGGTGACCCGGACCAGTTCCAGGGCCAGGTTTCGGTCGGGTGAGGAGGGGCTGACCTCGAACGGCGCGATGGGCTGGTTCATGACCGGATCGTATCGGCCCCCGACCGAACCGCGCCCGGCGCGAGGGAGACGTCACGATGAATGCTCGCCGTCGAGGGTCATCGGGAGATCGCGTACAGCGTCAGCACAGCCACCAGCACCGAGCACGGCGTCAGGAGCAGCGCCACCCGGTGGAACTCGGGCACGGAGACCCGGTCGCCGCCGGCGGCCAGCGTGCGTCGCCAGAGCAGGTTGGCCAGGGAGCCCGACATGGTGAGTCCCGAGCCGACGTTCAGCCCGATCAGCGCGGCCAGGACGGCGACGTCGCCGAGGGGAGCCACCAAGGGCACCAGGAGCAGGGTGGCCGACAGGTTGGTGAGGACATTGGCCAGCGCGGTGGCGAGACCGGCGATCAGGAGCAGCGCCGCGAGCGAGTCTGCGGCGTCCGGCACGACCCGGGCGGTGGCCTCCCCGAGGAAGCCCTCGGAGATCGCGGCGACGACGACGCCGAGGGCGAGCACCAACAGCACGAACTCCGGATGCGTGGCATGCACGACGTCGCGGGAGGCGACGAGACCGTGCCGGTGGGCCCACCCGGTGAGCACGATCGCCGCCGCGCCGGCGACCCAGGCGGGCTCGAGTCCGAGCGGTGAGGTGAGGGCGAACCCGGCGAGCATCGCGATGACCACTGCCGTGGGCACCAGAGGCAGCGGCACGTCCGGCTCGTCGTGGGGCTGCGTGCGCACGTCGAGGTCACGCCGGAAGAGCAGGCGCAGGCCGACGTACTCCACGACCAGGACCGCCGCGGTCACCGGCGCCATTGTCGCGGCGAAGGCCGTGAAGGTGAGGCCCAGCGCCGGGAGAGCGAGCAGGTTCGTGAGGTTGGACACCGGGAGGAGGAGCGAGGCCGAGTTGGCCATCCGCAGGCAGGCGTACGCACCCGGACGCGGCAGCACCCCCTCGGCGCGGGCCGCGGCGACGACGATAGGGGTCAGGAGCACCGCGGTCGCATCGAGACTGAGCACCGCGGTCACCGCAGCCGCCACGAGGAAGGCGACGGTCAACAGACGCACGGCGCCGCCGTGGCGCAGCAGCCGCCCGGACGCCGCGAACAGGCCGGCGCGATCGCAGACGTGCGCCGTCACGAGGATCGCGACGAGGAACAGCACCACCGGCGCCAGGTGGGCGACGGTGTCGCGTGCCTCGCTCCACGTGATGAGCCCGGTCGCCAGCACGACCGCGGCCGCCACGACCGAGACCGACGCCTCCACCCGGCGTCGGGGATGGCGGTAGGCCACGACCAGCAGGGCAACGAGCGCGAGGAGCGCGACCGCGTCCGAGAGGAGATCCGGCACGCGCGGAAATGTAGCCGGGTGCGGTACCGACCTCCGCCGCGTCGGGCCGACCACGAGAGGGTGGGCGCGTCGGCCTGGGGGGCGACCGTCACAATGGGCGGCGATGAATGAGCAGCAGGGGCGGCCCGGACGCTACGAGCGCTCGTTCGGCGGGCTGATCGGTGCGATGGTGGTGCTGGTCGGGCTGGTGCTGGCGTTCGTCGGCATCCGCGCCCTGCTGAGCGAGGACGTCGACAACACCAAGCGGCCCGCCATCGACTACCGGGCCAGCGTCGCGGAGTTCCAGGCCGGCGACATCGACGTCGTCTATCCCACGAGCCTGCCCACGGACTGGCGGGTGACCGCGGTCGACGCCACCCCGGTCGAGCGACCCGGCGACGTCCCGGACGTCGGACTCGACCTGCTCACCGGCGACGGCTCCTATGTCGGCGTCAAGGTGGCCGACGAGAACCCCGAGGACCTGGTGAACAGGTTCGTCGACGACAGCCCGAAGGACTCCAGCGGCCTACTCTCGGCCGGCGGACCCGGAGTGCGCACCGACTGGGACGGCTGGGCCGACGACGGCGGCGACCACGCCTTCACCGCTCCCTACGGTGACCGCACGATCCTGGTGTTCGGTGCGGCCTCGGCCGACGAGCTCGCCGACCTCATCGGTCGACTGACCAACGCACCGCTCGCTCCGGGCGAGTCCGGCTCCGCTACTCCGAAGTCTCCGAAGAAGACGCCGTAGCGTCCGAGCTCATGGCTGCCTCCAGGCGCTGACGGGCGCCGTCGAGCCAGTCCTGGCAGATCGTGGCGAGCTCCTCGCCGCGCTCCCACCACGCCAAGGACTCCTCCAGCGTGCCGCCGCCGGCCTCGAGGCGACGGACGACCTCGATCAGCTCCTCGCGCGCCTCCTCGTAGCTGAGGGACTCCTCGCGTGACGCAGCGGACTCGGCGGACTGGCTCATGAAGGCTCCTCGGTGGTGGAGGTGACGTCGGCGTGCACCCGGCCGTCGGTCACCCGGACAGAGACGTGCTCGCCGGCACTCAGTGCGGCGACGGAGGTGACGACGTGGCCCTCGGCGTCCTGGAGGACGGCGTAGCCGCGTTCGAGGGTGGCCAGGGGGGAGAGCGCGCGGGCGCGGGCGCGCTGGTGGCCGATGTCGTCGGTGGCGCGGTCGAGGGCATGGCGCAGGGTGCGGCGGGCGCGGTCGCGCAGCAGGGCGAGCTCCTCGCTGCGCCGGTCGAACAGCGTGCGCGGCTCGGCGAGCACGGGGCGTGAGCGCAGGGCGTCGAGCCTGGTCTGCTCGCGGGCGACCAGGCCGAGCATCACCGCGCGCAGCCGCTGGCGCGCGTTCGCGACCGCCTGCGCCTCGGCGGCGACGTCGGGGACGACCAGCTTGGCGGCATCGGTGGGCGTGGCGGCGCGGACGTCGGCCACCAGGTCGAGCAGCGGACTGTCCTGCTCGTGACCGATCGCCGAGACCACCGGGGTGCGGGCCTTCGCGACCGCGCGGATGAGCCCCTCGTCGGAGAACGGCAGCAGGTCCTCGACCGAGCCGCCGCCGCGGGCGATGACGACCACCTCGACGGTGTGGTCGCGATCGAGTCGGGCCAGAGCCTCCATCACCTCGCCCGCGGCGCGCGGACCCTGCATGGTGGCGTGGGCGACGGCGAACCCGACGGCCGGCCAGCGCCGGCGGGCGAGGTCGAGCACGTCGCGCTCGGCGGCCGACTTCGGAGCCGTGACCAGGCCGACGCGGGTGGGCAGGAACGGCAGGGAGCGCTTCAGGGCGCGGTCGAAGAGGCCCTCGGCGGCGAGCAGCTGGCGGCGGCGTTCGATCTGGGCGAGCAGCTCCCCGAGCCCGACCATCCGGATCTCGCGGGCGTGCAGGGAGAGCGTGCCGCGGTTGGCGTAGTAGGACGGCTTGGCGTGCAGCAGCACGCTGGCGCCCTCGACCAGGGGCGGGTTCATCGAGTCGACGAGGGTGCGGGAGCAGGTGACCGGTACCGAGATGTCGGCGACCGAGTCGCGCAGGGTGAGGAAGACGGTCTGGAGCCCGGGGCGCTTGCTGAGCTGGGCGATCTGCCCCTCGACCCACACCGCGCCGAGGCGGTCGATCCAGCCCGAGATCGCGTTGGCGATCTGCCGGACCGGTGCCGGCTGCTCGGGGGAGGTCTCCAGGGCCATGCGGGGGAGGTTACTGGTGGGCGCCGACGTCGGTGCCCCAGCGCTCGGCCAGCAGCCGGGTCGCCTCCGCGAGCGTCAGGCCCGCGCGCCGGGCGGCGCCGGCGAACTCGTCGGCGGCGTCGGTGGCGGACGCCGGGGTGGCCGTCGAGCCGGACACGAACGTGCCGCGACGTCCTTCGGTGACCACCACGCCGTCGCGCTCGAGCTCGGTGTAGACCCGCTGCACGGTGCGCACGCCGACGCCGATCTGCTCCGCCAGCGCCCGGACCGGCGGCAGCCGCGTGCCCGCCGGGAGATCCCCGGACGCCGCACGGCTCGCGATCTGCGAGCGCAGCTGCTCGTAGAGCGGGTCGGCGGACGCCGGGTCGGGCGGGTGGATGGTCACGGGGCCACGGTAGGCGTTGGGCCCGGAGGGCGAGCAAGCGAGCACCCCGGCCGGAGGTTGAGACGCTTCTATGGGTTGTCAAGCCATTGTGGTGGCGAGGTGTCGGTAGATCTCGCGGGCGATGTA